>JAFUUM010000288.1 GCA_017477805.1 Lachnospiraceae bacterium | reverse complement strand
TTCGGGAGTATGTAACAGATTTTGATTCATAAGCGATCTCCGAATACTGGAATCCGTATTGATAAAAACGTAACACTTTACCATGGTAACGTGCTACCAAGGAAAAGTCAACCTCTTTCTTCAAGATCTTTCTTTAACAGATCCAGATAGGGAACAAGAACGGCCCCTTTTTGCTTGAATACATAACTTTGCTCGATCTCTTCATAGCGGAAGCTCTTCCTTCCGCCCTTTTCTTTTCGGTCCCAGAATTCATGGAATTTGGAATATCTCAGATAATAAAACTCATCTTTGTGGGTGTAATGGATCAGAAAGAAGGCCACGCCACCCTGTTCTTCAAAGCGGTCCATAAAGACCACCTGATGGTCATGGATGTTCTGGAGGGAAAAGGTATCCGTTGCACACTCTTTTGCATCAAAACATACCGGAATGGACTGGACGACGCCGATATAGTCCACAGTACTTTTCTGATCAAAATAAGCAAGGGTAATGTGTCTTGTTTCCTTATCGATGGTCATGGGGGTTATGGGGGTTGGGATCTTTTGGATGAGGGCAAGTTTATTCATCTCGTACTTTTCGTTTGTACGGTTGATCATGTCCTCAAAGGCAGAGCCTCTAAGACCTCTGGATTTCCATGTCGGCATTTACTTTAAACTCCTTGGCGGATAAGTATTGAAAAGGTTCGGGCAGATCCCCTGGAAAAACAAGCCGGTAGGCGCAAAGGTTCTGGATATGGGTATCCTTTCCTTTGGCCAGGATCTTAGCATCGTCTGCACGTTGGGATCTTGTTTCGTATTTAAAATCTCCAAAAAGGGGATGCCCCAGGGCTTTGAAATGCGACCGGATCTGATGGCTCTTTCCGGTGAGCAGAAGGATCTCTAAGTCTGTGATGTCTTCTCCGTAGCGCTTTCCGGAACGGATCGGTCTGCAGGCGGTTGCGATCCTCTCCTCTTTATCGGTTTCGGAGAACAGGGCTTCACTTTCCGTGATCAGTGTATCTGACCTGTTGTCGGAAAGGATCTTTTTGGTGATATCCGTGACAACGGAGATGTTTTTCTTCTTATCTTTCGTTATGATCCCCGTTGCATAAAAGGCATTTTGTACCGCACCGTGGACCGTGGCGGTATAAAACTTATGGAGGCTTCTGTCCTTTAATATGGCAGACAAAAAGCGTGAACCCTGAAGAGAAATACCGCACAGGATCAGGCCGGAAGTATTTCGGTCTAAACGGTTACAGACGGAAGGGATAAAGGTGTTTAACTGCTCGGCGGTAAGTGCCCCTTTACTCAGAAGATATCCGATCATCCATTCGTTGACGGACAGATCCCCGGCCTTAGCTTTCTGGCTGAGGAGCCCTGCCGGTTTATTGAGGATCAGGATATGCTCATCCTCATAGACTACGGAAATGCTGCCCAGCTCACGAAAGGCTTTATGATAGTCTGACAGACGCTGAACGGGATCTTTGATGGCGGAAACTTTGCCGGGTTTTTCTGAGGCGCCGGACCGATCCCCGGTTGCCCCTGTGGAAAACTTCTCGTATGTCTCGTCACTGAAGTAGATCTGCAGCGTATCTCCCGCTTTCAGGATCTCGTTTCCCGTTGCCTTTTTATTGTTTACGAGGATATTCTTTTTTCTCAGCATCTTAAACAGAAAGCCGGAGCCGGCACCGGGCAGAAGAACATTTAGGTACCTGGATACCTTTTGCCCTGCATCTGTTTGATAGATCGTTACTTCTTTCATGGTCTTATCCTAAGAATAGGTCGTTATGTTTCGGGCCTGGATTACAGCGTGATACTGTGGATGAGAATGAAAAGATCGGCACAACGATCCGCATCTGCTTCCTGTGCTTTCAGATCCCTGTTCTTTTCCGCAAGTGCCTGTAGTTCATTCAACCGCTTACCATATTTTTCGAGATCGTTGATCACATGGACCCCGCATTTCTTACGCTGGCCCTTTTTCATCATCTCATCCAAAAAGGCAGCGAAGGTCTTTTCCTGGAGTTTCTCATCTTCCGTAAAGGCATAGAGGGAACCGTCGGCATATACCATATGGGAAATGGCGAAGTTTTTGTCATAACTGGTAAAGTACAGATCATACTCTCCGTAGAGGCTTCCGATGTTCTCTTCGATCCGGTCTCTGGCGGATGCGCTGCAGCCTCGTGCACGGAGATACAGGATCACCCGGATCAGATACTGGCTGGCGGGAAGGCACATCAGGATCGCAAAGATCGTGAAGGCGCTTTGATTGCTCTTTTTGATGATCAGACCAGCCCCATAGATGGAGAAGGCGATGAAAAAAAGGATCACCGTGATCACGATCTCTCTGTTCTTTTTCTGTTGCAAATAGCCGAATTGGCCCTTTTTCAATTTGTTCATATAGTCTCCAAATATGATCTCTTTTTATGATAAGAAGCCGGATCAACGCCAGATCTCATCGTAATCCCGGATGTAAAACCGGGCTTCTTTTCTCTTTTCAATCTCCTGATGTTCGGAATAGAGATCGTCTAC
>JAFUUM010000287.1 GCA_017477805.1 Lachnospiraceae bacterium | reverse complement strand
TTTTGCATTGATCGATATTCCGCTGGTTTTATAAAACGTGATGGATTTGCCGATCGATGATCTGAGGCTATATGCTCAAGTCTCGCATTGGTTGCAAAGCACAAAAGATGCCACTTGGGACACTATAAATGGGATAAGGCTGTTTACGCAGTTAACGTAGATGCTGAAGACAAAGAGAAGCCGGTTATCAAATATAAAAAGTTGGGAGGTAAATTGCTATGAGAGAACCTGTTAAAGAAAGACCTGTTAGCTTAAAAAGTGATGTTGTTTGGGAATTATATAATTTTTTGGTTAAGACTAATCCGCCTGTCTTTTTTTTGAATAAAAAAGATGAAAATGGCTTTTGGAATGAAGAAGTTTTATATGTTCGTGATATAGAGCTTATTAATTATGGTTGTTCTTTTGACGAAGATAGGATAGGTGATGTCCAATTTGGAATTGCAAGAAGTAAAGAAGAAGGCGTGACAGTCTACTATACAGACAGAGTATGCGATATAAAAAGGGGAACTGCGTTTGGAAGTTTCTTATTTATTAGAGTTAATGCTTTAAATGATTCTCGTTCAATGCAGGAACTTTTAGAAGCTAAACGCTTAAGACTCCCAACTGAAGAAGAGTCCGAAAAGTACAGAAAGATTATAAAAGAATACTTTGAAGAAAATGCTGACATGGCATAATTTTAGCCATCAATCATTTTGTCCTCAAAAATGTATTTTGCATCACCAAAAGAATTAGTCTGATATATAAAAAATATGTAAGTTTTATATTTTTTATCATATTTTATTTCAAAATCGGGTTCTTCCATGAATTCATTATGAAGACAGGCATATTTTCCGACGCGGTTAAGAATTTGAAAATCTCTTTGTCTTGTTCTTATGCTGGCGTCGGGGAAAAGAGCCTCATATTGGGCTATAATATCAGGGAAACTGAAAGGATCGTCAGGATCCTCTGATATATCAATATATTGTTCCATTCCAAATTGGTCCAATCCGACCATGACAGTGCATAATCTGTTTAGATGTTTTAGGCGCGATCTTCTTGCTCCGGTTACAGATTCATCAAATTCGCAACGATAAAACACAAGTCCTTTTTTATGTCTGTCGTATACGGCATTAACAACACCGGCATCGCGAAGATCAATCAAGTCTCGTTCAAATGTACGATGGCTTTTAATATATGCTTCAAGCATTGCTTTTTTCGGTGTAATGGGCTTTTCTTCTATTGTGCAAAATGCGTAATAAAGCCGCACCTGTCTTAAGATTTTTGAACTGTCAGTTTCTTTCATGAAATTTCCCATTTATTAAGTAGATTATAAAAACAAGATATGACATACTGCTGTCGCATGTCAAGGGATATAATGACATACTTAACTCAAATTTAACTCGGCAAAACGGCATTACAGAGTTACAATCGAGGTAGGGGGGGCAAGATTTCGTGTTTCAGAGCAAACTTTTTCGACGAATGTTTTTCAGTTATATCGTGATCGTCATCGTGAGTATGACGCTTTTTTCCGCATCCCTCATTTATCAGAGCAACCGGATCGCGGAGAATCAAAGTGCCTGGGAGCATGACCTGATCCTGCGGGAAGTGTCGGATGCCATGAATGAGGTCTATAACGACGCCAAAGATACGGTGCGTGACCTGACCTATTCCACGACGATGAAGAGCCTGTACATGTCCTCCAGACTGGATGCTCCCCTGGACACCTATGAGGATTACGAGGTCCAGAAGGAGATCAAAAACCTTTGGGCCATTCGCGCTGATTCTATTTACAGTACTACGATCTTTCTTTACGGGAGCCCCCGAGCCTGGTCGGCAGGGGGTCCCATCTATATGGACAGACCCTTTGAAAAGCAGGATTTTTCCGTGCCTGTATTTCAGAGGGGATCTATTGCCGATTCCATTAACCTCGAAAACAATCAAAGATACTATTTTTCCAAGGAAGGCCTTTTGTACTGGGACAGTTATACTTACCGTGCCGGCACCGAGGTTGGGCTTTGCTGTGTCCTCGTGGATTATCAGAAGACCTATAACCAGATTGCAAAGATCCTGGATGAAAACCAGGGGATCCGCGTCCTCTATCAGGGTCAGGAGATCTTTACCATCGGTAACGTGACGGATCTGCCCCTGGCCTTTACCCAGACCGGCTCCAACGATTTTACCTATGAGCTCTATGCCGCAAAATACACTCTTTTAAAGGGCAACACCATCCTCATCAGCATGCTGACGGTTTTTGCCATGGTATCGGCAGTCTTTATCTGGCTGGGGTACTGGGAGAGCAAGCGGTATTACAAGCCCATTGACTATCTTGGAAGAATGGTGAACTCCGAGAAAAAAACAGAAGATGCCGAAGTGGAGATCGCATCCAACGAAATGGATTCCATCATCAACGGTATTGAGTCCCTCATCGGTGAAAAGAACAGTTATCGGGAAAAGATGCTTACCATCACCCCGTACGCCGGTGTGGGAATGTTCCAGGCCATCGTTTCCGGACAGGCGGGAGAAGAAAAACTCAGTGTCCTTTCCGATGAGGAGTATCTGGATCTGAAGTATCCCTACTACATTGTTTCCATCGTGAACTTTGCCTGTGAAGGATCCGGCAGCATCAAAGAATTGGATCAGAAGGAACTCTCAGAGGTGTTTGAGCAGGCAGCGGCCACCTGGTCCAACGAGGATATCCATATCTCCTGGTACTTCCGGGATAAGGCCAACGCTTATCTTGTCCTGAGTTTTGTGGAAAAGAAGGACCGAGACGATATCTTTATCGGGATCCATAAACTCATTCAGTCTTCGCTGGAGAAGAAACACATCCTCGTGACCATGGGTGTGGATGTCCGGAGAGAGGATATTTCCGAACTGAAGCTGGCCTGTGAAGGCGCCTCCAGAGCATTGGAGGGTATCTTCCATGACGGCAGAGGCGAAGTTTTCTTTGCGGATGAATTCCAGAGACAAAACGTGGAGTACTATCTGCCGACTGGATTTAAGGAAAAACTTCGGGCCTGCCTTGAGAATAAGGACAAGATCGGGATCCATGAACTGCTCTTTGATATTTACAAGACCAACATGGACATGGATGCCAATGCGGAAGTCTACAAATCTCTGACGGAAGATTTTTATCTCACCATGATGAAGACCGTCCGAAAGGTGTCGGGACTCACCACGGTGCACTTAAACATCCGCAGAGTTGATGAAGTCATGAGCCTTCAGGACATCTTTGATTACTACGATGCAGCTCTGATTTCAATAATTGATCTCTTGGAAAAAAATGAACGTTCAAAAAATGAAGAGAGCAGACTGGATGACGAGATCATCAAATATGTAGAGGAAAACTACTGCGATCCCGCGATCTCACTGCAGCAATTATCGGATCAGTATAATGTAAGCAACAAGTATCTTCTATTATTATTTAAGCAGCGCTATAACACTACGTATCTGCAGTATATTCAGAGTAAGAGGATCGAAAAAGCCGTAGAATACTTAGAAAAAGGAGAACTTCCCATATCGGAGATCGGTGCTAAAGTAGGGTATGAAAACCAGCTGACCTTCAGGAGAAACTTCAAAGCCCAAACCGGTTACAACCCTTCGGAATACGTGGCCGGCAAAAAATGAATGCCGGGTAAAAACTGTTTCTATACATTTAAAACCTCCCCTGTGTACAATCACCTCATCAGGAACGCAGGGGAGGTTTTTGTATGCCCAATAAGAAAAAAACGTGGAAGCAGCTCCTATATCGCGACAGATATCTGTTGTTCATGCTTCTGCCTGTGGCAGTGTATTATCTGGTATTCTGCTATCTTCCAATGACGGGTATCGTCATGGCCTTTAATCAGTATCAGGTAGGTTCCGGATTTGCCGGGATCTACACCAGTAAGTGGGTGGGGCTGAAATGGTTCAAGCAGTTCTTCGGTTCCATCTATTTAGGAAGACTGGTAAGAAATACGTTCTTATTACAGTTCTATTCCCTGATCTTCGGCTTTCCTATTCCGATCCTGTTTGCGGTTGCGGTAACCCAGGTGGTGAGGAATAAGAATGCGAGAAAAGTGATCCAGGTCAGCACCTATCTTCCCTACTTTATCTCAACCGTTGTTGTCTGCGGTATGATCAACAACTTCCTTTCTCCTTCCGGCGGTATCATCAACCAGCTGTTAAATAAGATCGGGATCGAGAGTATCAACTTCATGAACCTGCCTCAGTGGTTTCGGCCTATCTACGTGATATCCGGTTCCTGGCAGAGTTTCGGTTTTAACTCCATCATCTTCGTGGCGGCCATCATGGGAATCTCACCGGATCTCTACGAAGCCATGGATGTGGACGGTGCCAACAGACGTCAGGTGATCTGGCATCTTGTTCTTCCTTCCATAAGACCCACAATCATCCTCCTTTTGATCATGTCCCTGGGAACCATGATGAGCGTGGGATTTGAGAAGGTATACCTGCTGTACAATACGGCGGTTTATGAAACGGCGGATGTTATCCAGACTTACGTGTACCGGCAGGGTATCCAAAGCAGCAACTACAGTTACGCAACGGCGGTAGGATTATTCAACTCAGTGATCAATTTCGTTATTGTTTTTGCTGCGAATAAGATCAGCCGCAGGATCACGGATACGGCGATCTGGTAAAGAGGGAGAGTTTATGAACAGTAAAAAATCAATCAGAAAAAAGGAGTTTCACGGCACCGCCGGAGATATCATTTTTGATCTGATCACCTGGATCTTCCTTTTACTTGCGGTGATCGTTTGTGTCTACCCGTTTATTTACGTCCTGAGCGTCTCCTTAAGTTCCGGACAGGCGGTGAATCAGGGGCGAGTGGTATTTCTCCCTGTAGAACTCAATCTGGAAGCCATGAAGACGGTCCTAAATTATAAGCAGCTTTGGATCTCCTACGGAAATACCTTTTTCTATACGGTGGTGGGAACAACCTGCAATGTGATCTTCACCTGCCTTGCGGCCTACCCCCTTTCGAGAAAAGCTTTCTGTTTAAGGAAACAGTTCAATTTTCTCCTGGCATTTACCATGTACTTTTCGGGAGGCCTGATCCCCGTTTACGTGGTGGTCACAAAGCTGGGATTGTACGACTCAAGACTTGTCATGATCGTTCCGGTCCTGATCTCCGCGTACAACGTCATGATTTGCCGCAGCGCTTTTGAAGCCATTTCCGAGGAACTTTTCGAAGAAGCGGCCATCGAGGGAGCAAACGATTTCTTTATCTTATCGAAGATCGCGGTACCCCTGATCAAACCGACGCTGGCGGTACTGACCCTGTACTACGCAGTGGCAAGATACAACGATTTCTTTTCGGCAATGCTCTATATCAGCGACTCCAAAAAGGAGCCCCTGCAGGTGTTCCTTAGAAGGATCCTGCTGCAGGCATCCATGGAGATCACCCAGACCACAAACCTGAACATGGGTGCTCTTGCCCAGTCCACCATCCAGGTCAGATATGTGTGCATCGTGGTTTCCGTCATTCCCATCATGATCGTGGTGCCTTTTGTCCAGAAGTATCTGGTACAGGGAACCATGCTCGGTGCGGTGAAAGGTTAAGTTTCGGATGAAACCTCATAGGGAGGATTCAATAAATTCATCAACAATAAGGAGGTATCTATGAAAAAGAGAAGTTTAGCACTGATTTTGGCATCGGCTATGGTGATGTCATCTCTGGCAGGCTGCGGCGACCAGCCCGCTGCAACACAGGACGCAGCGACTCCGGAGAACAAGACCGAGGTTGTCGACAGCGCCATCCAGCAGGCAACCACAGTGGTGGAGGAAAGCGGATTCAGTTATACGGGGGAGGGCCCTATCACTGAAGACGGCGGCACCATTAAGATCCTTGCTCAGACATCCAACTATTCCAATGTCGATATCACCAAAGCACCTATTGTGCAGAAGGTATTTGAAGAAGCGGGCGTGGAGCCGGACTGGCAGCTCCTTGATTACAACAGCTATGAGGATGCCATCACACCCATGCTTTCCGTTGGTAACATCGATGCGGATATCGTAAAGATCCCCGATAACGATCCCAACCAGATCTGGATCAAGTCCGGCATGTTCGTTCCTCTGGACACCTATTTTGACTACATGCCCAACTTCACCAAATGGCTTTCCGAGCATCCCGTTCAGAAGGCTGAGCTCACCGCAGAAGACGGCCACATCTACTATGTTGCAGGTGTTAACGTTGCACATGATTACCAGCCCGTTTTGATGTACAACCAGGTATGGCTGGATAAAGCAGGAAAAGAAGCTCCCGAGAACCTGGATGATTTTGTTGATCTGCTTCGTTACTTCAAAGAGAACGATATGAACGGCGACGGCAATACCAATGATGAGATCCCCATGTCCATCATGAGTGCCTTCCTGCCTTACATGTTCGGACCTGCATTTGGTCTGGATCTGGTAAGCGGCTTCCAGGCTGATGCGAGCGGCAAGGTTACCTACGCTGCAGCAGATTCCGAGAACTATCGTAAGTACCTTGAGTTCCTGAACGGCCTTTATGAAGAAGGCCTGCTGGAAGTTGAGTTCACCTCTCTTGACAGAGATAAAGTCATCGAGAGAATTTCCAATGACCTTACCGGTGTTGCATTCGATTACAGCTGGGCAATGTCCATGATGTATTCCAACGTTCTGCCTTACTACGATGGAACAGAGAAGACCGCATTTGTCGGTGTTGCACCTCTTTCCGGCGAGCATAAGGGCTTCTACGTTGGCAGAAACTTCCTGTCCGGTATGTTCGGTGTAAGTTCCAAGTCCGGCCAGATCGAACTAGCCTGCAAGTTCCTTGACTATGCTATGAGCGATCACTGCCAGGATTACTATCAGTGGGGTATTGAAGGCGAGAGCTATGTCGTTAATGCAGACGGCAGCAGAGAGTACACCGAAAAGGGTAAGGACAACGACTGGTTACAGCAGTTTGGTATCAACCCCGCATTCGTATTTCCCGCACAGCAGTCTGTAGAGGCTACCGATATCCTTGTTGCAGACTGGCATGCAAAGATCAATGCCGATCAGCGTCAGTATGTTGTTGATCCCTGGCCGATGATATACGCAACTTCCGATGAAAGTGATACAATAAACATGTATCTTGAAGACATCCAGACCAATGTTGATGAGAATGCCACCGCATTCATCACCGGCACCAAGGATATCGCCACCGAGTTTGACGGCTATATCGCAGGTCTTGAGGCCTTAAATCTTCCGGAGCTTGTCAGCATTCGTCAGCAGCAGTATGACCGTTACCTGAAAGCTCTGAATCAGTAAACGGGAAAGACGAAAAATGAACAGCATTGCCGAAACAATTCATATCAAAAAATACTACGGATGTTTGGAGGCAATGCAAAAACGATTTGATTCGTTTTCGAGGCAGGATGCGTTTTGCGGATCTGATGTTTCTTCCTTCGAAGAATGGAGAGACAACAGCCGCAAAACGCTTGAAGCCCTACTCGGAATGGACAGGATGGTGAGGTGCCCCCTCACCCCTGCCATTGACGAGACGGTGCTTCTTCCTGTCTCTTTTGATTCTCCAGACATCAAAGGAAATACCATCAAAAGAGAGCACCTGGTCCTGCAGGTGGAGCCCGGGATCTACATGACCGTATTTTTGCTGATCCCTGAGGGGATCGAGCATCCCCGTGTTGTCCTTACCCTTCCGGGACATCAGGGGGCCGGAAAATACAGCGTGGCAGGCTGCGCGGAGATACCTGCGGTTGCAGCTGCCATCAAAAAGTTCAATTACGACTACGGCCTTACCCTTGCGAAAATGGGGTATGTTGTGGCCTGCCCGGACTGCAGAGGCTTTGGGGAACGACGAGATGAGGCCCTGCAGGATGACAGCGAAAAGTCATTCCTCAACAGTACCTGCTTCCACTTAAGCCATATGGCCCTTGGTCTTGGCGAAACGGTATGCGGCATGTGTACCTGGGATGCCATGAGACTTGTGGACTATATGTTGGAGCGGGGCGAGCAGGAAGGTTGGGATACGGAAGACCTTGGCTGCGTCGGCTTTTCCGGCGGCGGTATGCAGACCCTGTGGGCAGCAGCCATGGATGACCGGATCAAAAACGTTCTCATCAGCGGGTATCTTTACGGGTACAAGGATTCTTTATTGGAACTCAACGGGAACTGTAATTGCAATTATATTCCGAACCTCTGGCTTCATTTTGACATGGGAGATATCGCATCCCTCATCGCACCGAGAAAACTCATCGTTCAGTCCTGCAGAGGGGATCATTTAAACGGTCCCAGGGGCCTGCAAAATGTCTATGAGCAGATGGACATCGTCAGAAAAGCCTATGCCCTTTACGGGAAGGAAGACCTGATCACCCATGATATCAGGGAAGGAGAGCACTGCTTCCATCAAGAAATATTGAATAGTGTATTTTAATCTGTTTTTAATCTTGAACAAATTTTGTTTTAATCCTTGCCGTGTATCATTCAGATATCAAATAAATCAAGCAACACCAAATATCTGAAAGGAAGGGCAATCACATGGAAAATTTTGAAAAGGTAGAAAAACTCAGAGAGAAGACCGGCGTATCCTACGAGGATGCCAAAAACGTTCTGGAGCAGAACAACTACGATATGCTGGAGGCGATCATCGCACTGGAACGCGAGGGTAAGGTAAACACTCCGAAGGACGGAACTTACTATACCGGAGCAAGTCAGGATATGGAGAACGTCAGGAAGTACGAACTGGCCCAGAGACAGTATGCAGGTTCCGGTCAGAGCAATGTGAAGGACGGCTTCAAAAAGATCGGTGATTTCTTTGCAAAGATCTTCCACAAGAGCATGGAGATCGAGTTCTGCATCAACAAGGACGGCGAACAGAAGGCAAACGTTCCTCTGCTTGTGCTGATCATCCTGATCCTCGGCTTCTTCTGGATCACGGTTCCCCTGATCGTCATCGGACTGTTCTTCGGGTTCAGCTATAATTTTGTCGGTGTGGACAAAGTGGTTGTGGACGTGAACGAAGTTTGCGATAAGGCATCCCAGACCGCCGAGAATATCAAAAACGAATTCAAAAAGGATGAAGAAGAAAACGAATGAGTAAATTTCTGATCGTAGAAGATGAAGCACAACTGGCACGTTTTATCGAACTGGAACTGGTTCATGAAGGGAACAGCGTGGACAAGGCCGAAGACGGACGAACAGGTCTTGACATGGCGCTGGGAAGTGACTACGATCTGATCCTTTTGGATGTCATGCTGCCGGGCATCAACGGCTTCGAGGTCCTTCGGAGACTGCGAAACAAAAAGGAGACTCCGGTGATCCTGGTGACTGCAAGAGATGCGGTCATGGATAAGGTATCGGGCCTTGATGCCGGTGCGGATGACTATATTACGAAACCCTTTGCCATTGAAGAGCTGCTCGCAAGGATCCGGGTAGCTCTGAAAAGGAAGGGCGGTACTGCAGCTGCGTCCACAAGACGGCTTGAGATCAGCGGCGTGGTGATGGATATCGACAGACATGAGGTCAGTGCAAACGGGAATCCCGTGGAACTGACCAATTATGAGTTTGAACTCCTCCGGATCCTTATGGAGAACAAGAACATCGTTCTTGACAGAGAGCGCCTGATCGGAGAGATCTGGGGCTATGATTATGATGGCGAGACCAATGTGGTGGATGTTTATATCAGACATCTTCGCACCAAGATCGATGACAGATACGGCATCAAGCTGATCCAGACCATCCGGGGCGTTGGATATGTGATAAAAGAAGGTTCCAATGAATAGTGTAAACAAACGTACATCCTCAATCGCAAGAAGGATCAATACGGCTTTCTGGTTTGATAAACTGAAAGCCTTTTTTACTTTGGATCTTCTGATCCTGTTATCTTCTTTCGGACTTTTTGCCTATACCTGTTATCAGACTATCCCGAAGAATGAGATATATGAGAGTTTTTCCCTCACCGGCGAGGATATCAATACCGTGGTCCTGAATCTGTATACCGACAGCAGGTCCTATTCTTTTCCCATGCGGGATTACATTTTCTTTACGGGGATCATTCTCATCGCGGTTGTTCTATATCAGAATCTGAATCTGTTTTTCTCCCTGTTCCGGACGGGTAGGATCAGAAGAAAACTGAACCCGTTGAATGAGCTGGCGTTAAAGGCCGAGGCCATCAGCGAAGTGCCTTTGGATACCACGAAATTTGAAGAACTGGAAGAAGCGATCCTGAAGGTTTCTGCCGACAATAACACCGTGCAGATCTCCACGGGAGATGAGGATCTTGCCAGTATCGAGGCAGCCCTCAACAACCTGCTTCACAGGATGCAGGAGGCGAGGATGCAGCAGGCAAGATTTGTGGATGATGCGTCCCACGAATTAAGGACTCCCATCGCCGTGATCCAGGGCTACGTCAACATGCTGGACCGCTGGGGGAAGGATGATCCTGCGGTTTTGGAGGAAGCGATCGGCGCCATCAAGAATGAGTCCGAGAACATGAAAGAACTCATTGATCAGCTTCTTTTCCTTGCAAGAGGAGATAACGGACGGCAGCGCCTTTCCATGGTGAAAGTCGATCTTTCTTCGGTGATGAGAGAAGTCTGGGAAGAGTCCATGATGATCGATCCCGACCACAAATATATCCTGGATGACAGCGAGGACTGTTTTGTAAACGGAGATGTTGCTATGATCAAGCAGTCTATCCGGATCTTTGTCCAGAATGCGGCCAAGTACTCGGACAAGGGCAGCAATATCAAACTGTCTGTGAAGAAAGCGGGAGGCCGCGTGGTCTATACCGTACAGGATGAGGGTATCGGTATTGGCGGCGAAGAGCTGGGCCATATTTTTGAGCGTTTCTACCGCGCCGACAAGGCGAGAAACAGCTCCACGGGAGGCTCCGGCCTTGGACTTTCCATTGCAAAATGGATCGTGGATGCCCATAAGGGAAGCGTGGAAGTCCTCTCCCGTCCGGAATTCGGGACAAGGATCACAGTGTCGCTGGAGGCCGCTGCTTATTGATTGATCGGTCCCGGAAAAGGGTATGTCAGGGGTTGCGGAAACAGGAAACGTGATTTTCCGCAAATTTGGGGATTGATTTTTACGAAAATTTGGTATAATGGCAAATAATACTAAATTTCAAAGAAAGCGCGGTATGAAAAAATGAGAACAAGGATCAAGCAGCTGTTCAGGAACACAGACGAGTTTGCATCGAAAGATGTGGAGATCTGCGCATGGGTACGTACCAATCGTGCACAGGCACAGTTCGGATTTTTGAATGTCAATGACG
>JAFUUM010000286.1 GCA_017477805.1 Lachnospiraceae bacterium | reverse complement strand
CTGTTTCCTTTCTTCCTGTATTCCTATATGTAAAATCCCTTTCGGGCGTCTTACCAAAAGTTAAAAAGCCTATCCAGATCCGTGCCCCTGCGCTTTTCCGCGATCTTTTCATAAAACTCCGCTTCCTTGGAAAACTCCGGAAGTTCCCCGTTTTCCTGAAGCAGCAGCATGGCCTTGGAATAGGGCCAGCTGTTAAAGAGGTTTTCGCCCCATTCCCGGAAGCGATACTTTGCGACCTCCACAGCTTCTTCCTTTCCGGACTTCACCAGATAATGGAGGGCATAAAGATCGGACATGGGCAGTTTCCATTTTGCATCCGTATACGTCTGATACATTTCCCTGGCCAGCACCGCAAACACAATGGTGTTAAAATCCAGGTTCCTGTTCAGCAGTTTTGCGGCAGCGATGTATTCCCGGATGGCCTGATAATAGATCACGATGATGTTGTGATCCGGCAGGAATTCTCCGAGGCGGAGATGGACTTTTTTCCAGTCCTGCAAAAGGGATAAGGTATGGTCCAGCTGGGCCTTTTCTTCCTCCGTCTGGTTTGGATCCAGCCTGATATCCCGGATCTTTCGAAGGATCTCCTGATTCACATCGATCCACCGAAGCCGGATGCCTGCTCCGTTGGCGATGAGCATCTGTTTATGGTGGAGGCTGAAGATCAGATCATCCAGAAGTTTTTCCACGGCGCTTTCTTCCGTGCGTCCCTCCTGCCTGTCCGCTTTCACCCGGTCATAGAAAAAGGTTTCCACCTGCTGCGTCAGTTCTTCCAGGGAATGAGTCCCAAACTCATCTTCGAAGACCGCATCGTTTAAGAACACCATGGGCATGGGTCTGTCCGATGTTTCCATCCCATGGTACTTCATCAGTTCTTTTCGAAGTGCACGCACCAGATGTTCCAGATCCAGCATCAGGTCCTCATCCTGATCACGCGTCGGTATCGTTGTCTTGTAAAAAACATACCTGTTCATGTTATTCCCCTCATAAACAAACCACCGCAGAATCCTTATATATTTTACTCCAAATCCGGCGGAAACGCCACGCAATCTCATAATCGAATTTGTATCTTAGGGCCCTGGCATCATATAATAGCGTTATGGATAAAAAGAACACTTCTCAATCAAATTTACTATATTTCGCCGCAGTGGCAGTCCTTTCTCTTCTGACTGCCTTTGCCCTGCTCAAGGCCGTATTTGTCAGCCTGGATATTGATGAAAGCTACGCCGCAGCCGTTGCCTACAGACTGTATCTCGGGGACTTTCCCATTCGGGACCTCTGGGAGCCTCATCAATTCGCAGGCTTTTTTCTGTATCCCTTCGTAGCATTGTTTTGCAGCCTCACAGGCGGGACAACCGGGCTGATCATCGCCCTGCGGATCATCGGCAGCTTTCTCCACCTGCTGGTGGGGTTTCTGTTCTGCCGCACCTTAAAAGACCGGTTCTCTCACCGGTTTTTGGTCGTTCTTTTTTTCCTTCACACCCTGTTTTTGCCCAAATGGGTCCAGCTTCCGGAATTTGAACTCATCTCCTACTGGATGCTGCTCCTCATGTTTGTCTGCCTGTTCCGGTATCACACAGGCTCCTTATCTTCCCGGACCGGCAGTGTACTCTTGTTCCTGACGGGGGTATTTCATTTTGCGGCTCTTCTTTCCTATCCGAGCCTTCTTTTGCTGTATCCCTTTTTCCTCTTCGCTCTGTACAAAAACAAAAAAGATAACGGGAAGTTCCTAACTCCCGCTGTTTGCTATACCCTGGGCGGTGTCCTCCCGGGCTTCCTTTTGCTGTTCTGCTTTCTGTCCTATATGACGATCCCGGAACTGATCACAAACTTAAAGCACATCAATTCCGATCTGTCCCACGCCATCCCTCTTTCCGCAAGGATGCTCTCCCACGCAAAGGAACTGGTCGTTCCCCTTCTTAGCTGCGTCCTCATGAGCCTTGGTGTATGGGTTCTGAAATGCTTCTTCACATTTGAAAAGAAGCGGGCCTGGGCACTTTGTACCGGTGTTGTACTGATCCTTTCCTGTTTTGCCGGCCTCATTGGCTCTTTCTTTTATGAGAAGGGACAGTTCTTCCTGCTCTGGAAATACCTGCCCGTAGCCTACGGCGGACTGATGGCAGCCTACACGGAGCAAAAAGAATCTGAGACGGTAAAAGGGATCTTCCGGTTCCTGATCCTGCCGGGTTTCCTTGGGGCATTTGCGGTCCTCCTTTTGACCAACATGGACGTAAACACCACCATGGCCAAGATCTACCCTGCGGTACTGGGGACGGTGCTGGTCCTGTATTCCGACCTTTCCAAATCCATGTTCTCCCGTATCGCCATCCTTTCTTTGCTGGTGCCGATCCTGATCTGCCGCCTGTATCTTCTTCGAGTGACGGGCTGCGTGTACACCCCCGTGACCGCCTCTCTGGAAGAGATCAAAGAAGGCCCGGCCGCCGGGATCTCCATGCTTCCCGAACTGGCCGAGCCTATGAATGAAAATACTGCATTATTGAAACAGGTCCTGACGCCCGAGGATAACTTCCTCTACATCGGTGGAGAACCCCTATATTACCTGGTAAGCAGGGCCACTGTTTCCGGTGCTTCCACCCAGGGGACCACAGTCTTCAACGAGTTGTTTATCGACTACCTAAACGAACATGCGGAC
This sequence comes from Lachnospiraceae bacterium, assembly GCA_017477805.1. Classification (GTDB taxonomy): domain Bacteria; phylum Bacillota; class Clostridia; order Lachnospirales; family Lachnospiraceae; genus SIG336. The sequence continues at coordinate 3,490 of JAFUUM010000286.1, read as the reverse complement.
AAAAACGAAAAATATCCGACAGTCATCATGGTAGATAAAGAACTCTGGGTCTACCCGTATTACTATGCTTCCGAGTACAATGTCATCCTTTTGGACTGGATCCGAAACTGGTATCCTTACGTCGACGTTTTTGAAAACGACCGGATGATCCTCTACAGTACCCGCGAACTTTCCCTTTCCGAGCCTTGATGCCGGTCTATCAGGAACGTTCTTCTTTCTGAAAGTCCTCGCCGGGTCCCGCCGGGCAAAGTATGGCCCAAAGTGCCCAGATGGATATTGCAAGGATCCGGAAGGTAAAGGTCCTGTGCTCATATGAATGATTTGTGACCACAAAGATCCAGGCAAGAGGCAGGATCGCTGTACAGAGATACATCGGCATCATGCCCATACGCTTACGGTTTTCTTTGCGAAACCGGATGCACATCAGGACCCAGATAACAGCCAGTCCTGCTGCCAGCAGCAGATAGGGCATTGCCTTCCAGGCATAGAGATTTCTGTAGACCGCCTCGCAAAAGAGGGCAAACCGGTTTCCACCGTCTCCCGCAGAAGTTCTTTGAGCCACCGTGCCTGCCGCATCCGCCAGCACATTTCGCTTAAGGATCAGACTGCCAAGCACCCACTTCATGGCCCACATGGCTCCATACCCAAATCCCCAGGTCAGAACTGCCGAGAAGAAAAAGCGGCAGTTTTTTGTTTTCACTTTTGATTGTTCCCGAAGGAGCAATGCAAGGATCAGAGGCATTCCCAGTGTGACCAGAGGATAGGTCAGAAGATCCGTATAGGCCGTCAGGATCCCGGTGACCAAAAAGACCGCCAGGACATTCTCCTCTTTTTCCGGATCAGCAGGCAGATACAAAAGCATCAGCATCGCCCCCAGCATGAGGATCCCACAGCCAGCCAGAGACAGACTGAAGACCATGGCCGCCGGCATCATGCAGAAGAAGGCTGCAAAAAAGCCCGGGAGTTGAGGCCGAAGTCCCTTTTTCTCCATCCCCAGAATCACAAGAAGCCACAGCGCCCCCATCAGGAACAGTTGAAATAACTTGATCTCCTCAACACTGAAGATCATTAAAAGGGGTTTTAAGAAAACAAGATACCCGTGCCAGTACCGGGCGTAGGATACTTCCGTCTTTTCCGGAATCCCTGCGAGGTAGGATAATAATGCCTTCGCCGGGTTCCAGTTCTCCGGATCCGCTTCGGTGCGGTAGATCCCCATGGCACTGTCAAGTGTTCCGTGATCTCCCGTATATACGGCGCTTTGGATCATCAGTTCATCCGTGAAGGCCCCTGCAAAACTGGTGGGGTCTCCATATAAGAGTTCTCCGCTGGTGCCGTTTTTCTCAGCAATAGCGTAAGCCGAGTATTTCAGATTTGCCTTCATGCCCTCTGTGGGCAGGAGAAAGGCTATGCATAAAAGAAGGGTACCGGTGATGGCAGCCGCAAGAACGGCTGCCATACACTTCAGTCCCCATGTCAGGTATTTCTTCACAAGTAACCTCTTATTGTTCTTCGATTTTTCTTAAGATCAGGGGATAGATGTTTTCATCTGTAACCCCTTCTTCGGATCTCATAAGGCAGGCGCTTACGGTTCGGATCGTTACGCTGTTTCCGTCCACGCTGGTCAGTTTCTCCACGTTTTCCCTGATCCGGCCTGTCAGTTCCTCCAGTTCTTCTTTCCGGGATTTGTAGGTCACGACCACGAAAATATCATCTTTGACTCTGGCCACGGCACAGGTCTGACCCGTGATCTCGATGATCCGCTTTCCGATCTCCCCAAGAACGCTTTCCGCAAAGGGTCTGCCGTAGGTCTGCTCGATCCGCTTATGTCCCGTATTCCGAAGTACCGCCAGCCCATATTCCTTTCCAAGCAGATTATACTGCTCGGCGTAATCGATCATGACTCCCACCAGAGAACGGGCCGTCATCAATCCCGTCACTGGATCCACCAGTGCCAGGGCTTCGTCTTCTTCCGTCCAGCGTTCTTCTTCAAGATCCCTGAAGCTTCCCACCAGTCCAATGATCTGTCCGTTATCGTAGATGGGCATCTTCCTGCAGGCGATCCTATGGACCACGCCGCCCACAATACACTGTCCCGGAATATCCTCCACGACACGGCCCTCTTCTATCACCGCCAGTTCATCCAGCATGTATGGCTGATCGTTGACGTGCCAGTGCATCTCTTCGTCGGTCTTTCCAAGGATCTCAGCCTCCGACTTGATCCCGTAAAACTCAAGGAACGCCTTACTGACGCCCCGGAATCTTCTGTCTCTGTCCTTCCAGAAGAACTTCAACTTGGAATTATACACCGCGTTATCCCACAGCACGGTAGCTTTGCTGATCTGGTTTTCCTTTTCTTCCGTATGGATCTCCGTCACAAGATCCATGTACTCGCTGACCCGGCCCGTAGTACGGTGCAGGCAGGCAAGGTACTCCTGTGCTCCGGTTCCCGGCACCATCATCAGCGTAATGTCGTACCAGGTATAGGATCCGTCCTTCAATTTCAGGCGCAGGGATGTTTCCACATATCCTTTGGGCTGCAGGTCAACCCGGTCTTTGATGGTAGCGGGATCCATGAATTCCCGGAAGTCATTCCGGTCCTGATAGTACACAAACCGTTCTTCAAAAGCCTCCATGGCCTTGTCCAGATTTGCTTCTTTTCTCTCACCGATGCCCAGGTGACTGTTTCGGCCAAGCAGCGGGATCACGGTCTTGTTCCTGACATTCAGCAGATATACGACATCGAACATCAGATTCAGATCCCGGAGTTTGGAATCCAGCCTCAGTCTCTCACTCACGTTCTGATCTATGGTGATGTTGTGGAGACAGCCTTCGATCAGATAACGGCCGTTGCACTCTGCCAGTTTTCTTCCCTGGAAACGCATGTAATTTCCGTTTGCGGAATAATAAAAGGTCTCCAGATTACCGGTCTCTTCGATGTGATTGGCATATTCCCGGAAACGGCTGAGCAGCGGGGAATTGGTGTGGTAGATCTTTTGATCGATCTCCTCCAGTTCCATATCAACCCCAAAGGTCATCTGCTCCCTGTAAGGTTTATTCATGTACAGTGTGGTGATATTTTCGCCATCGTCTTCGATCAGTTCCAGCGGATTCTCGCTCTCTCTGACGTGGATGCTGGCAATATCATAATACCGTCTCCACAGACGGATCTCGGTTTCCACACCCTTATCTTCCAGATGTGCGAACACATCCTCCAGAGGTTCCGGTCTTCCGAAATAATAACCCTGCAAACGCCCGCAGCCGATCTGTTTTAAGAATGCCACCTGGTCCGGTGTCTCAACCCCTTCCGCAAGGGTCTTCAGATCAATGGTCTTTGCCATGAAAATGGCTGCCCGGACGATATTCCTGGCCTTGTCCGTAAAGGGCATCAGGAACTTCATGTCCAGTTTCAGCAAGTCAAATTCATAATCCTTCAGCACGTTCAGCGATGAATAGGCGCTGCCGAAATCATCCATCCAGACCTGATAACCTG
>JAFUUM010000285.1 GCA_017477805.1 Lachnospiraceae bacterium | reverse complement strand
CAGAAGTATTATGATGAGCTGAAACAGAAATTCGGTGACGTTGACTTTGTTCTTTCCGATAATGCGACGGAGGCATCCGATGCGTTAACAAAGGCAAACGAGAACGGATTTGCGCAGACCGGTCGGACCATGGTTCTGTTGACCGAAGAAGAGATCGAAAAGATGGCAGCTGATGAAGAGGTTCGGAACACCTATGAAGGTGTCATCGGTGATGCCGAAGGTCAGATGGCCAAGTTCAAGGAAAGCCTGGGAGATATGGCAGGAGTTGTATCTCTGGGCATGACCGTAGGGGATGACGGAGAAGTGAATTTCTTTGCGGTGGTTGACAAGGCGCTGGCAAAACAGCAGGAGCGTTTGAAAGAGGCAAGAGAACAGGCCAAGGAAGCTGCTGCGGAAGAAAAAGCACAGAAAGAAAAAGAGGCCAAAGAGATCGAAGAAGAGAAAGAAGCGGAGGGAGAAGCCGAAGACATCTACTCCGTAAATGCCGCTTCCATCGAGGATCTTATCGCAAAGATCAAAGAGTTGAACCTGGGCTTCAGAGTAGAGGGAGTCAGAGCTCCCGAAGAGATGATGGTAGGCCAGAACTTCGATATCAAATTCTAAGGGTAACGAGGATCTCCCGTCCAAAAGGACGGGAGATTTTTTTGTGGGAGCTTGTGACTGACTCTTTTTACAAGATTCCGGGAATTGTGTTACAATAAAACAGACTATAAACCTGTGAAAGAGGCGCGCCTATGATCAGATTTTCTTATATCATCATACTTCTCGTGCTGGAAGTCATCATGTTCCAGCTGTTCTTCTATGTTGCCAGAAAGAAAGACGAAACGGCACGGGCATTTAAGCGGCTGATCACAGTGGCCGGATTATTGATCATATTCAATATCTGTGCGCTGGTAGAAGATTTTCCGGATGATCTTGCGGTCTTTTTCCAGGGATGTTATTACGGCTGCTACAGCTTTCTGATGATCTTCTTTTTGGAAGTGATCAACATCTTTACCAACGGATCGAGGCTGCGTAAGCAGATCCGTATGCCGCTGATCGCCCTTGCCTGTGCGGACGCGGCATCCCTTGTTTTGAACGCATTTTTGCATCATGCCTTTACGCCTTTCCATACCGTGATCAAGATGACTGGAGAACCTGTCCGGAGCTACCTGACGGGAACGCCCTTTTATCAGGTCCATCTGTATTTCTGTTACTGCCTTGCGGCGGCTACCCTTTTGCTGCTGGTGTTTAAGCTGTACCGGACCTATGGCCTGTATCACAGAAAATATCTGGCCATCACCGTGGTGTTTGTGGCCATTCTCTTTTTGGATGCAGGGTATGTGTATCTCCATCAGCCTCTGAACGTGTCGCTGGTCTTTTATCTGGGCGGCGTGATCACGGTCTATTATTATCTGACCCGTTATATTCCCAAGATCCTGAACAGCGAGATCCTTACGATTGCCATCCATAACATGGAAAGCGGCGTGGTCTGCTTTGATCTCGACAAGGAGCCTACCTTTGTCAGCAAGTACATGTACAAACTGCTTGGGATCGAGGACGAAGATCCGACGAAGGTTGCTGCTCACTTTATGCTGGATGATAACAAACCTACCCTCCAGAAGGGAATGCTGGACTGGTACCAGACAGACCTGGATCACATCAGTCCATACCAGAGAGAAGACTGGGATTCCGGTGCGGACACCCATTACGAGATCCGCTATAATACCATTCGGGACAGTCATGACCGACTCATCGGCACCTATTACATGATCTATGACCGCAGCAATGAAGTTGCGAAGATGAACCAGGAGCATTTCCGGGCAACCCATGATCCCCTGACCGGTCAGTATAACCGGGAAGGTTTTATGGAGAAAGTCCGTGCCCTTCTGGATCATGCCGGGGATAAGCAGTATGTGATGCTCTATTCCAACATCAAGGATTTTAAGCTCGTTAACGACCTCTTTGGAACACCCAAAGGGGATGAGATCCTGCGGCATATCGCAGACGCACTGGAAAAACATTGCAGTGGCGACGAAGTGTTCGGACGAGTGGGCCCGGATCAGTTTGCTCTTTGCATGCCTGCTGAGCGCTTTTACAAAGAGATGATCGAAGGCTATGTAAAAGAAGCCTGCGAACTCGTGGACAGTATTTATTTTAACCTCCATATCCACGTGGGCATTTATTATATCGAGCACACCACGGATGATGTTTCCCTCATCTGTGATAAGGCCAGCATGGCCATTTCCACCATCAAAGATGATAATGAGCTTGTCTTTGCGGAGTACACGGACAAGATCATGGAGCAGGTCCTGCAGGAACGTCGCATCATCAGCGAATTCGACCGCACCATCGGCACCGAGAGCTTCAAATTCTATCTCCAGCCGCAGATGGATGGGGAGAAAAAGCTTCGGGGAGCAGAGGCGTTGGTGCGCTGGATCCATCCCATCAAAGGGGATATGAGCCAGGAGGATTTCCTGCCCATTCTGGAGAACAACGGGCTCTTATGGAGACTGGACCTGTACATCTGGGAAGAAGCCATCAAACAGATCAAACGATGGGAAAATACGCCGTTTTCAAAGCTTTCCGTATCGGTCAACATCTCGCCCAAGGATTTTTATTATCTGGATGTATATAAGGCATTTGTGGGGCTGGTGGAGCGGTATCACATCGATCCCGGCCGATTAAAACTGGAGATCACGGAGAGCGCATTCATGAGCGAACCCTCCGATCAGATCGGTATCATAAAGAAACTGAGAGAGTACGGTTTTTCCGTGGAAATGGATGATTTTGGCAGCGGATACAGCTCTCTGAATATGCTGAAAGACATGGAAGTGGATGTTTTGAAGATCGATATGGGATTCCTCAGGGGCGGTGAAAACCCTGCGAGAGCCAACGTCATCATTCAAAGCATTATCGAGATGGCCCATAAACTCATGATCCCCGTGCTTGCGGAGGGCGTAGAGACCGGCGAACAGTTCGACTTCTTATGCGAAGGCGGCTGTGATCTGTTCCAGGGCTATTATTTTGGAAAACCCATATCCGTGGAGCACTTTGAAGAACGTTTCGGGGCGGAGATAGAGGAAATGTAACATCAACATCGGGAGGCAGCAAAGCTAAATGGAAGACAGGAGTAAATGGGCCGAAGGTCTCTGGCAAAGGACTGCCGGGAAACTCTTCGGACGCGGCCGAGAAAAAGCAAAACAGGCCGAAGATGCAAAAAAACAGTTGGATTTTATCGCAGCCATGGCACATGAAATGCGTACCCAGATCAATGCCATTCTGGGTACGGATGAATTGATCCTTCGGGATTACGAGGATCCGGCATTACGGAAATATGCAGGCACCATCCGCACCTCCGCCGTGGTGCTATCGTCCATGGTCAATGATGTGCTGGACTATACGAAGTTAAACTCCGGAAAAGCCAATCTTGTTTTGAGCGAATACCGGCTTTCCACGCTTTTGATCGAAGTGGTCAACGTTGTGTGGCCGGACCTGATCAAAAAGGAATTGAAGCTGAAAACAGAGGTGGACGGTATGATCCCCTCCATGCTTCGGGGCGATAGTTTCCGTCTGAAACAGTGTGTTTTAAATATTTTGACCAATGCAGTCAAGTACACGGAGCGGGGTGAGATCAGGATTAAAGTGACTTACGAACCCGTCGGGGAGAACGGATCAGTAACACCTGTTTCTGATACGTTGACAGCGAAGTCAGCAGCTGCAATGTCCAGAATACGCTTAAAGATCACAATTTCCGACACTGGTGTCGGAATGACCGGCGAAGATTTGACGAAACTTTTTAGTCCCTTCGAGAGAAGCGAACAGGCGATACGGAAACAGATCGAAGGATCCGGCCTGGGCATGAGCATCGTACAAAAGAACCTGGAAATGATGGGGGGAAAAGTGGAAGTCCACAGTGAATACGGTGTGGGCTCTTCTTTCGTGATCACTCTGGAACAGGAAGTGGCGGAGGCTTCTCCTCTGGGAGATTTTGAAAAGCAGTTGGAGAGCGCACTCGACTTAAAGACCAAGGATATCCATTTTAAGGCTCACGGTGTCAGGATCCTTGCAGTGGATGATACGGAGATCAACCTGAACATTCTCGTCCGCCTCCTTCGGGATACAGGCGTTACCGTTGATACCGCATCCTCCGGAGAAGAGGGCCTTAAGAAAACAAGAGAGACGACCTATGATATGCTCCTCATCGACCATCTGATGCCGAAGATGGATGGAGTGGAGATGCTGAAAGAATTGAGATGCGAAGACAAGAACCCTAACAGCAAGGCGATTTGCATAGCTCTTTCCGGAAACGGTGTGGAATCGGATCTGGCAGAGTATCGTCGCGCCGGGTTTGACGATTATCTGGCAAAACCCGTGGTGTCTGCAAAACTGTATCTGATGCTGGCAAAATACTTACCGAAGGAAAAGGTAGATCCTCAATGAGTTATCATGAAGCGATCCTGGAGATCGCGGTGATCTTTTTTGACCTCACCCTGAGCATCTATCTGATCTCCAGAAGAAAAGTAAACCATATCACAGGGGCATTCCGAAGACTGGCCATCGCCGTGACCGTTGCGGATATCTGCGACGTTCTGGCGATCCAGACCGCAGAGTTCGGTGGTGTCGCCATGCCCATGTATGCCCATCATATCTTTCATATCCTGAACATCGTCTCTTCCACCTATGCGACTTATGCGTACTTTTCTTATGTTTCCGCATATGTCCATGGGGATGTGAAGAACACGGGGCTGGGACATTTAAACCGGATCATCCTCGCCGGCCAGATCGCGCTCACCATCCAGAACCTTTTTACCGGCACGGTCTATTACTATGAGAACGGGGTGTATTACCACGGACCCATGTTTATGATCTGCGCCGTGGTGGTGCCGGTGTATTTCCTGCTCCTGGCCACCGGTTATTTTGCCACCCACAGGACGTCCTATGACATGAAACAGACCATCGCCATTGTTATGGCGACGGTGATCGTTATCGCCATCTACAGTTTTCAGACCTTTGCAGGATTCCGGATAGCCATTACCTTCTATGCGGCATCCATCGGTCTCCTGATCCTCTTCTTTGCGTTGGAGACGCCGGAGTTTGAAAAACTCCAGGAAACATTGGAAAAACTGGAAGAGGCCGGAAAGGATGCCCAGATCGCAAGACGTCATGCGGAGGAGGCGGACCGGGCTAAGGCTGAGTTTCTGTCCCAGATGTCCCACGAGATCAAGACCCCTATCAATTCCATCCTGGGATTTGATAACCTGATCCTGGAAAAGATCGGAAATGAAGAGGGGGATGTAAAACGTTACGCGGAAAACATCCGGGAAGCGGGAGACAGGCTTCTTGCCTTCTTTAATAACCTGCTGGAGATTTCCAAGATGGGAGCCGAGAGCATCGGTGCCCGGGAAATGTCCCAGATGTCTGAATTGATGGACATGCTGAAAAAGCGTCAGGAACAGGAGTTTTACATTCCCAAGACCCCTGCTGTGAATTACCTGATCGTGGATGATAACTCCATGAATCTGGAACTGCTGACAAAGCTCCTGGAGCGGACCGGCGGTAAGATCGAAATGGCCACAGACGGAAAACAGGCTGTCCGGATGCTGAAAGAAAGACGCTTTGATCTGGTGATCATGGATTATATGATGCCGGTGATGGACGGTCTGGAAGCCATGCAGACTATCACTGCGGAACAGATCAGTCCCGATACTCCTGTGATCATGCTCACCGCTGCGGGAAATCTGGAAGAGAAGATGGCGGAATTCCGTCAGGCGGGCTTTAGAGGGTATCTGACAAAACCTGTTGTGGCGGCATCCTTATATGGCATGATCCGGGAACTGTTACCGGAGAATATGGTCAGCGACAGCGTATCCTGGGGCCGGAAAGCCTACGAGGAAAACGAGGTCCGGATCCGTGCCGGAGAGAAAGCGGCCAAGAAACCCATCCAGATCTCTTTCCCTATGTTGGATGTTCAGGAAGGCCTGAACTACTGTATGGATGATGTGCCCTTCTACCTTTCCCAGCTCCGCGCCTTTGCGGAAAGCGGAAAACGGGAGGAACTTCAGGGCTTCTTTGACCAGGAAGACTGGGATAATTACCGGATCTCCGTTCATGCGTTAAAGAGTACCGCCCGTACCATCGGAGCAGGGGATCTGTCGGAAAAGGCAAGAGCCCAGGAAATGGCGGTAAAAGATGTTTAAAGTCCATTTTAAAGATAAGTTTTAATATGAAAAAAAATTATTTTTTTCAGTTTATATTGAAATAGAAAAATAGAAAATTAAATGTTTAATATTAT
>JAFUUM010000284.1 GCA_017477805.1 Lachnospiraceae bacterium | reverse complement strand
GGATCTCCGCCGGTCTTGTGACCACGGTTTCGGGGAGTTTTACCGTTACCACGTGTCTCTTCTCATCAACCATGAGTTCCGCCGGTTGTTTTTTCTTTCCGATACGGATCTCTGCTTTCGTATCCGGGGTTACGGAGACGCCGTACAGACAGATCTCGTAGGATCTCTGGGCAGGGATCAAAGAAAGATCCCCTTCTGCCGGTTCGATCCGGAAGTGCATCGTTCCTTTTTTCCCCTGCTCCAGTTCCATCTTTGTCGTGACCGCATGGCCCTCCTCATAGGCCGTTGTCACGCCGTCATCTTCATACAGAGTAAATGCTCCGCTTGCCCCGTATCCCAGCAGGATCTGAAGGGCTTTGGGATCTTGAATTACCTGTAACGGCAGGACCCCGCCGGCCTTTAACAGCACCGGTATCTCCCCGATCCCGCGGTACAGCCGTCTTCCGCCCTCTTTTTGGTAGATCCGGCCCGAGAAAAGATCATACCATCTGCCCTTTGGTACGTACATGTACACCGGGGCTTTCCGCAGTTCGGGATCGATCTTTGACGTCACCGCGCCCACGATAAGTTCCGTTCCAAAGGAATATTCTCCCTTGACCTCGTATGCCAAGGGCTCATCGGGAAATGCATAATACATGGGTTCGCACAGTACCCTGCCCTCCCGGTGGCACAGTTCATTCATGGTGTACAGATAGGGGATCAGACGATGCCGCAGTCTCATAAAGTCCCCACAGATCCGGCGATAAGGCTCTTTCAGCGTCCAGGGCTCCTTGTTGAAGAAGGGGCTGTTGCTGCTGTGAAGCCGCATGATGGGCGAAAAGACCCCAAACTGGATCCATCTGATGAGACGTTCTTCATCCTTACTTCCCATCATGTGGCCGCCGATGTCGTGACTCCACCAGCCGTATCCGATATTGGCGGCTGTAAAGGTAAAGTAGGGCTGATACTCCAGGCTCTTCCAGGACATGATGGTATCTCCGGAAAAGCCCACCGGATATCTGTGGCTTCCCGGACCTGCGTACCTGGAAAAGATCATGGCACGGCCCCCGGACTTTTTCCGGTCTTCAAAATGATGATGGTTCAAAAGCAGCAACGGATCCAGTTTTCCCTCTTCTTCTCCGGTGCCCTGCTGCCAGTCGATCCACCAGAAATCCACACCCATTTCCTCCATGGGATGCATGATCTCTGCAAAATAAGCCTCCCGAAATTTGGGATCCTCAAAATCAAAAGGGATGGTCTCCTCTTTCTTCGGATCCTTCCCCATACGGGCGGCCACCTTTCCGTACATGCTCTCAAAAGGCCTTATCCCGTCCGCGGGGTGAAGATTCAGCGTTGCCGCAAGCCCCCGATCCTTCAGTCCTTTCAGAAACCGCTCCGGATCCGGGAAACACTCTGGATCCCAGGTATAACCGGTCCATCCGCTGCCGTATTTCGGATCCACCTCCGTCAGGTGCCAGTCCATATCGATCACCGCCACGGAGAGAGGGATCTTCTCTTCTTCAAAGCGGTCCAAAAGATCCGTATACTCTTCCTCCGTGTACCTGTGATACCTGCTCCACCAGTTTCCGAGGGCATACCTGGGCAAAAGAGGAACGCTGCCGGCAAGTCTCATAAAGTCTTTGAGCCCTTCCCGATAGTCCTTCCCGTACCCAAAGAAATACAGGTCAAGTCCCCCATTTTCCCGCTTTTGGAATTCCCCGTTCAGCAGGATCGGAGACGTGCTGTCATCAAGGACTCCGTATCCAAGTTCTCCCAACAGGCCTTTCTCCAGCCAGATCCCTCCGTCCGCACCGTCCAGAGGCCTTCCCGTACCACGAAAGTTTTTGTCATTGCTTGCATATGTCTTTCCGTAATGCCAGACCGCCCCGGTGCTCTTTACCTCAATGGAGAGCCCTCCGGAGGCAAAAGGCCTTTCATCGTAGCAGATGACCAGTTTTCCCGTATCGATCCGCAACCCGTCCTTTTCCCGAAGGATCTTGCAGGGGCATTCCGGGAAATCCCTGTTTGCCACAAGCTGGGTGCATTCATCTATAAATTTCCCGTCTTTGTTGTATTCCAATCTGATCATACGATCCGTCAGGGTCGTGATCCTGTAAGCTGTTCCTGTGATCATGTTCTTATCTCCTACTTTCCCGAAAACGCAAAAAGGCCTTCGCTTTGCATGCGTAAAGCGAAAACCTTTTATCCCCGGTTGCATTATAAACAAACATTTTTGAAAATGCAATCCGTAATCTACAGTTTCTTTTCCATAGGGGTATAGCGGATCCCGGAAACAACACACTCATCGCTCACGGCGTCATAACCGAAATGCCTGTAAAAATCCAGGGCATAGGGAGCCGAATCCACGGTGATCACATTCTGTTCCTCCTTGCGAAGATAATCCTCCGCATAATGGAGCAGTTTGCTGCCGATCCGCTGATGATGGAACTCCCGGTCCACAAACAGGAGCGAGATGTGGTTGCCGCTCCGCAGAGAGATCAGCCCCACGATCCGGCCGTTCAGTTCTGCGACAAACACCACATATTCTCCCAAAAGGAACATGCGATTCAACTTCTCATCCGCAAGAAAATCCCGGAAACTCCGGACTCCCTCGGGTCCATAGTCCTTTGCCTCGAATTCGAGAAAGGTGACCCAGGCCAGCCCCGTCACTTTGTCCCAGTCATCTACATTTGCCTGACGGATATAGACCTGGTGTGTCATGCTTCCTTCTTCTCGATGTGGGCATACAACCAGTCTCTGATATCCTCATAGACCGTCTGTCTGTCATCTTCGTTCAAAATTTCGTGACGGTCTCCTTCATACAGCTTTAAG
>JAFUUM010000283.1 GCA_017477805.1 Lachnospiraceae bacterium | reverse complement strand
CCGTCCGCCCATGTCCCATCGGATCTTTGATAGAAGGACGGATAGGCATCCTGATAGAATTCCGGCAAATAATTGGTATAAGGAGCCTCATTATTGATCAGACCTGCAGCGGAAACGCCGTAGGTATCTCCATTGATGCCGTTTCCGTCCGGATCTCCTTCGGAAAAGGCCTTCAGCATTTCCATGTACTCGTCATAGGTGGTGGGAGCACTCATTCCCACGTTATCAAGCCATGCTTTCTTTATATAGGTACAGCAGCCGTTGCCGCGGGTGGGAGTGATACCGTAGAGTTTTCCCTTGATCCGGATAGCATCGATCAGCGAAGCATTGCCGGCCGCTTTGATCCTGGCTTCCAGATCGGAGCCGTCATAATACTTGGAGATATCTGCCAGCATATTTTCTGCGGCATATGTCGTATAATACGTGGAACTCAAAAGGATCACATCCGGAAGAACACCGGATTCAAAGGCTTTTGTTACTTCCTCATAATACACGTCATGTTCCGGTTGGATGATCACAAGATCGATGCCGGTAAGTGCTTCCCATCTTGCTTCAAACTCATCCCGTCCGTTCTCCTCAGTTACCAGGGTTCCGTCAACCATCATGGTGATCGATGCCGGTTTCTCATAAGAAGGTGCAGAGATATTATCCGCACTTGCGATCACATTTCTGGTACTGAGGCGTGTTTCCAGTCCGCAGCCGCTTGTCAGCAGAAGAGCCATCGACATCGTCAATGCCAAGAAAGGTATTCTCAGATTTCTAAACATATAACCTCCATTCCTTACACCCTTAGTACAGTGTAAAACTCACATATAAATTTTAACATAAATGGATAATTGCACAACCAATTTGTATTATTTTTGAAAAAATACTTGTAAAAACAGCATTATTTAATATTATGTTTCACAATTTTTCAGTACGTACAGGATAAAAATAATCAATTCTATTGTTTTTTCTTGTGCTGTTGAATTTTAAGTGATATGATATATAAAATTTCTACAAAAAGAATGCTGAGGGACGTGGAATGCTTGGAGCAGATGCGATCATAAAGTGTTTGGAAGAAGAGGGAGTAACGCATGTTTTCGGTTATCCGGGAGTTGCGATTGCACCCTTTTATAATAGTATCCTGAATTCCGATATCCGTACGGTGCTCGTCCGCACGGAGCAAAATGCTGCCCATGCGGCAAGCGGGATGGCAAGGATCACCGGAAAGCCCGGTGTTTGTGCAGTCACCAGCGGTCCCGGGGCAACAAATGTGATCACCGGCGTTGCCACCGCCTTTGCCGACAGCATTCCCCTTGTGGTCATTACCGGACAGGTCAATTCCGAACTCATCGGTTCCGATGTGTTCCAGGAAGCGGATATTACAGGGGCTGTGGAAAGCTTTGTAAAGTATTCCTACCTCATTAAAAATGTTTCGGATATTCCCAGAGTATTCCGGGAAGCTTTTTATATCGCAAATACCGGACGAAAAGGGCCTGTCCTCATCGATATTCCCATTGATATCCAGAATGCGACTTTAAATCATTTCAAATATCCGGAAGAGATCTATCTTCGTACCTATAAGCCGACGGTAAAAGGCCATTCCGTTCAGATCAAAAAGGTCTTAAAAGAACTGGAAAAGGCCAAAAGACCTATTATGTGCGTTGGCGGAGGCATCCACTTAAGCAAAGCGGAAGATAAGCTCATTGCTTTTGCTGAAAAGCACAAGGTCCCCGTGGTTTCCACCATGATGGGCATCGGTATCATGCCCACGGAACACCCTCTGTATTTCGGAATGGTGGGCAATAACGGAAAACCCTATGCCAATAAGGCCAAGAACGAAGCGGATCTGATCATCATGTTCGGTGCAAGAGTAGCAGATCGTGCCATCAGCCAGCCGGATCTTATCACTACCGGAAAAACTCTGGTCCATATCGATGTGGATCCAGCGGAGATCGGAAAAAATGCCTGGGCAGCCATCCCCATTGTCGGTGATGCGGGACATGTCCTGGATGATTTCCTGGCAGAAGAGTTTACCTGTGAGCATGATGAATGGTTAGATACCCTGAAATCCTATAAAAAGACCCATGTACGCAAGCGG
>JAFUUM010000282.1 GCA_017477805.1 Lachnospiraceae bacterium | reverse complement strand
GGGAAATCGGTACAATGGGGGAGCGACAGGCTTGGTATGAATGATTGCGCCTGTGGAAATGAGGCATGTATGGTTTGCAGGATATTCAGCGCAGGAGATTGTGCGTTTAATGAGGGTGACATTCGAATTGAAAAGGACGATCTTGTGATCGCGGCCGATGCGGGACTTCGGCATTGCCGGATGCTTGGCATCAATCCGGATCTGTATCTGGGTGATTTTGACTCCGTCACCGAGGAAGAAAAAGCCGTGATCGATGAGATCGCAAAGAAGGATCCCGAAAAGGTGGTCATCCTTCCGTCTGTAAAGGATGATACCGACACCAGAGCAGCTGTCCGGGAAGGAAAAAAACGGGGTTACCGGAAATTCGTGATCTACGGCGGCCTTGGAGGACGGCTGGACCACACGCTGGCCAATCTCCAGTGCATTCATGGGATTTCCGTGGACGGAGGCTTTGCCTGCATCGTTGATAAAGGAGTCCGGGTGGATGTCCTGACGGAAGGGCGCGTCCTGAACCTTTCGAAAACGGAACAAGGCACCATCTCTGTATTTGCCATGGGAGACAGGGCAGAACTTGTGACCATCGAAGGCCTGAAGTATGAGATGAGAAACGGCGTGATCTTAAACACCTTCCCCATCGGTGTCAGCAATGAATTCGTGGGAAAGCCCGCCACCATTCAGGTGGAGAAGGGACAGCTTCTGGTGATCAGATACCTTGCGGGGGAAGACACCTGATAGTATAATCTAACCGTTGAACTTACCTTCGCGGCGTGTCGCGATAGTCTATTTTATAAAAAGGAGATCGAACATGAAAAAAAGACCGGTCGTATTATGTATCCTGGACGGATATGGCTTAAATGAAAAAAAGGAACACAATGCCATTGCCCTTGCAAACAGACCTGTAATGGAGAAGCTGATCGCAGAAGGCCCCTTTGTAAAGGGTTATGCCAGCGGTATGGCGGTAGGACTTCCTGACGGACAGATGGGTAACTCCGAAGTGGGTCATCTGAACATGGGCGCAGGCCGTATCGTATATCAGGAACTGACCCGGATCACCAAAGAGATCCAGGACGGCGATTTCTTTAAAAATCCCGAACTCGTGGCAGCTATGGACAATTGCAAAAAGAAGGGCAGCGCTCTTCATGCCTTCGGCCTGTTATCCGACGGCGGTGTGCATTCTCACAACACCCATCTGTACGGCCTTTTGGAAATGGCAAAGAAAAACGGCCTGGAAAAGGTGTATGTACACTGCTTCCTGGATGGTCGTGATACCCCTCCCACCAGCGGTAAGGATTTTGTAAAAGCGCTGGAAGAAGAGATGGCAAAGATCGGCGTTGGTAAAGTGGCCACCGTTACCGGTCGTTATTATGCCATGGACAGAGATAACAACTACGACCGTGTGGAGAAGGCTTATCTGGCACTGACCAAGGGTGAAGGCGAGAAGGCTGACAGCGCACAGGGCGGTATCCAGGCTTCTTATGACAGAGAAGAGACCGATGAATTCGTAAAACCCACGGTAGTGAGGGAGAACGGCAAACCCGTAGCAACGATACAGGACGGCGATTCCGTAGTATTCTTCAACTTCCGTCCCGACCGTGCAAGAGAGATCACAAGAAGCTTCTGTGACGATCCCTTCGATCGTTTCAACAGAGGTAAGAGACTGGATCTCACCTTCGTTTGCTTCTGTGATTACGATCCCACCATCCCCAACAAGCTGGTGGCATTCAAGAAAGTGGAGATCACCAATACCTTTGGTGAGTGGCTCTCTAAGAAGGGCTTAAAGCAGGCCCGTATCGCCGAGACTGAGAAGTACGCTCACGTAACCTTCTTCTTCAACGGCGGTGTGGAAGCTCCCAATGAAGGCGAGGACCGTATCCTCGTAAACTCTCCCAAGGATGTTCCGACTTATGACTTAAAGCCGCAGATGAGCGCTTACGAAGTTTGCGACAAACTCTGCGATGCCATCTCCGGCGGAAAGTACGATGTTGTGATCTGCAACTTTGCTAACCCCGATATGGTTGGTCACACCGGTGTGGAAGCAGCTGCCATCAAGGCTGTGGAAGTGGTGGATGAGTGCGTTGGCAAGGCTGTTGATGCACTGAAGAAAGTGGGCGGCGTGATGTTCATCTGTGCCGATCACGGTAACTGCGAGATGATGGTGGATTACGAGACAGGCGAACCCTGGACCGCACACACCACCAATCCCGTTCCGTTTGTTCTTGTCAATGCAGATGAGGGCATTTCCCTTCGGGAAGGCGGATGTCTGGCAGACATCGTGCCTACCCTGATCGAGCTGATGGGCGAAGAACAGCCTGCAGAGATGACCGGAAAGAGCCTGATCGTAAGAAAATAATTTTTTTGAAGAAAATTTGAGCCGTTTTCATTCTTTGAGATGTCTTTATCAGTAGAAGGATGATTATGCAAAGAACTTCTACTTGAAAGAATGAGGTAGTAATATGAAAAAAATGATGAAGACGATGCTCACGGCAGCAACTGCCGGATGTGCAATATTTTTGAATAACATTCAGGCATTTGCCTCGGAAGCACAGTACAATCTGATGGTGATCGATGACAACGAGGAAGTGGCTCTGGCGGGTGGACCCGCAGGCGGTTACAACATCCTCCTGTTGATCATTTCTTTCACCTTGACCATGCTGGTGGTTGCCGGCGCTTATTACTTCCTGGAGTGCGCAAAGTACAGAAGACGTTTCCTGATGCTGTATAAACATCGCACCGGCGAGGCTCCTACCGAATTCGGCTGGAACCTGGGGATCTTAAAAGATCAGATCCGGGAAGAGGAAGCCGTGGAAGCGGAGAAACTGCTGGGCTTCTAAAACCAAATAACGTAAGACGAAGGCCTTCGGATCGATCCGGAGGCCTTTTTTTCGATTGCCCCATCACCCGTATAAGGTGAAAAAGCGCTGGTTAGCCAATAAATGAGTGGACGAATGC
>JAFUUM010000281.1 GCA_017477805.1 Lachnospiraceae bacterium | reverse complement strand
GTGGAGAACCAGAACTTGGTATTCAGCTTATCCATGATATTTTCCAGCGTCAAGTAAGGAAGACAGATGTTCATCAGTCCCTCTACATCCCCGACCTTCATGTTCAGGGTGACGATGGCGATCATCTCGCTGGGAGCGATGATCTGGGCGAACTGGGGGTTCGTCTCGATACGTTCCAGCGTAGGTGTAATATCCACAACGTTTTTCCAGGGTTCCCGAAGGAGATTCATACAGATGACAGCGATACGCTCAAGGAGCGCAAGCTCGATCTCCGAGAAATCTCTGGCTTTTTCAAGGGGGAGGCCTTTACCTCCCAACATTCTGTCGATCATGGAATAGCCCAGGTTCGGCGCGATCTCCATGATGACGTTTCCGGCCAACGGTTGGAAATTGATGATCGACAAAATGACCGGATTGGAAAGTGCGTTGGTAAACTCCGAGAATGTTACGGTCTCGGAACTGTTTACGGAAACCTGCACGTTCTTACGCAGATAAACGGGTAAATTCGTGGACAACAATCGTCCGTAGTGTTCGAATATGATCTCAAGCGTACGTAAGTGTTCTTTCGAAAACTTGGCCGGCCTTTTGAAGTCATAGTCTTTGACCTGCTTCTCCGGGCCATCCTTCATTTGGTCGGGATCAACTTCACCTGTGCTGAGCGCTTTGAGCAGATTATCTATTTCGTCCTGGGATAATACTTCGCCCATTACAGGTTCACCTCCCTTACGTTAATTTGGTATGACTGATCTTCCCCGGACTCTTACTGGAAGAGCACGTTACTGAAGGATACCTGATAGATAAAGCTGGAGTTATAAAGAGCCTGCAGAGATGCAAGAACTTCTGCCTTGACACCCTCCTGATCCACCTGGAGCTCTTCTAAGGTGTGGGCGCCGATGACATTGATGATACGGTCCTTGATCAGGCCTTCTTTCTCAGACATTCCTTCAAAGTATTTCTTATAGCCCTCATCTTCCATGTTCAGGGAAAGAGCGATGTTAACCTGATAATAATGGTTCTTACCGTCATCACCCACCTTTAAGGGGATCATGATGGTGTCAGCGATGGAATATACCGCAGTCTTATCAATGGATACGGTGGCTGCTCCGCCGTTTGCTCCGATGGCTTCCGCCGCCTGGAAATCGATCCTGGTGGAGATCTTGTCGATCACCGCTGCCGTCTTCTGGTTGGTCCCGATGACGCTGAACATGGTGATGCCGCTCAGTACCAGATTGACCGCCACAAGAGCGAGTATGATGACTGCCAGCATATTTCTCTTCATAAGTGTCTTATCCTTTCAAAACTCATTCACCGTTTCCGTTCTGAAGGTTCTGTTCCTGTCCTTCAGGGGAATTCTCCGCAGCGCCTTCGGGAGCATCGCCGGCATGCTCACCTGCGTTCTCACTCTGGCCGGCATCGCCCATGTTTTCAGCATCGCCGCCTGCGTTTTCCATATCACCGGTATTTTCGGCATCACCGGTATTCTCTCCGCCTTCGGACACGGGCTCCGAAGAGTCGTTCGTACCGTCGATGGCGCTTGCGATCTCGTTGTAGATCCTGATCTCTACTCTTCTGTTTAATGCCCGGCCTTCCTTGGTGGAGTTGTCCGCGATGGGAACATACTCACCTCTGCCGGAGTGCTTGATATGCGCAGGATCTAATGCCGTGGTGTTCACAAGATACTTGAACACCGAGATGGCTCTGGAACTGCTGAGCTCATCGTTACTGTCAAATTTCGCGGTATGGATGGGGATATTGTCCGTATGACCTTCGATCTCTATCGTACCGGCTGCGTACCGCTCCAGGATCACGCCCACGCGGTCAAGAACGCTGTAGGCTTCTTCCTTTAATTCCGCTTTACCGGAGTCAAAGAGCAGGGATCCTCTCATGGTAAGCTGCACGAACTGAGCCGTCACATCCATGGTAACATCGGCTTCGAGGTTTAATTCTTCTAAAGCTTCTTCGATCTTCTCAGCCATCTTTTCGGACTGTTCAAGACCCTCTTCCTCGATCTTCTGCTGAAGGTTATCTTCTTCGCCCTCCTCTCCCTGACGCTCTGCGTCATCCTGGGAGATAAAACCGACGTTGTTGATATAATCATTTAAGTTGTTCAGCTGGCTGATACCGTTACCCACCAGGTTTCCCTCACCAATCGCTGTAGAACCGTTGGTAAAGATGCTGAACGTTTTTGAGAAAGACGCTGCGATCTGTTCAAACTTCGCCGCATCCACGGATGACATGGAGAACAAAAGCACGAAGAAACAAACCAGCAGGTTCATCAAATCCGAGAAGGTACTTTGCCACAGAGGAAAGCCTTTCGGTTCATCCGGTTTCTTAGCCATTCTCGTCACCGCCTTCGGAGGAAGTCGTACGATCCTTAGGAGCTAAGAAGGATTTCAGTTTTTCCTCGATAACACGGGGGTTCTCACCTGCCTGAATGGACAGGAGGCCTTCCACCATGATCTGACGCATCTGATATTCAGCGTTGTTGTTAACTTTCAGTTTGTTGGCCACGGGAGTACAGATCCAGTTTGCAAGCAGGGATCCGTAGAATGTCGTGATCAACGCGATGGACATTGCAGGTCCGATGGAGGAAGGATCCGACATGTTCTGCAACATGTTGATCAGACCAACCAGGGTACCGATCATACCCCATGCAGGACCATTCAGTCCGAGACCGTCCCAGAAACCGATCCTTGTCTTGTGGCGCTCATCCATGCAGTCCAGTTCCGTCTGCATGATGGCTCGTACCAGCTCGGGGTCCGTACCGTCGACCACCAGAAGGATGCCTTTTTTTAAGAAAGCATCATCAATTTCTCGAGCGGCCTCTTCCAGAGAAAGAAGTCCCTCTTTACGGGCTACATTGGAAAGATCAATGATCTTCTGGATCATGCTGGGGATGTCAAGATTAGGCTGCTTGATCACGAGCAGGAAAGATTTCAGACCGCCGATGAAGTCCGCCATGGTATTGGATGCGAGCATGGCACAGGCAGCTCCGCCGAATGTGATCTGCATAGAAGGGAAATCTATGAAATTGTTGAGTGCGGAAAAACCGATACCGATGATGGTCAGCGCCAGAGCACCGAGTAATCCGACCAATGTTGCGATATCCAAGACAATTACCCCTTGTACTAAGATTCGTCATGCCATAATAAGGCTAGACTATTCATTCCCACTAATTTTACCAACTTTTCCTAGGCTTGTCTACTTTCTTTTTCGAAAAACAGCCCAAATTGTACGGCATTTTTGGTAAATTTATCGGACCATTTTAAATACGGGAAAATCCCGGATGCAGCCTGCATCCGGGACAAATTTCCCCGATATTATGTCAATGATTATCTCTTCAGGTTCACAAGTTCCTCCAGCATGCTGTCGGAAACCGTGATGATACGGCTGTTCGCCTGGAAACCACGCTGGGTAACGATCATGGTGGTCAGCTCGTTGGAAAGGTCAACGTTGGACATTTCCAGCTCACCGGTGGTGAAGTAGCCGCCGTCTGCGGTAACATCCACGCCGATACCATCAAAATCACCGGAGTTCATGGAAGACTTATACAGGTTATCTCCCGCTTTTTCAAGACCTTCCGCGTTAGCAAACTGTGCTGCTGCGATCTGTCCCAGGAGCTTACTCTGACCGTTGTCATAGGTTGCGTAGATCATACCCGCGTTGGAAATGGATACGCCGGTCATCTCACCCACCTTACGACCTCTCTGAAGTCCCTTGGTGGTACCGGGCGTAGCGGCAACGGTAGAAGTTCCGTCGTTGTTGACGTTGGTCGTGGAAGACATATCCACGCTCACATCACCGAAATTGATCTCATTATCGGCGGGATTGTCATTCAGGAAGTTCAGTGCGAATGAATCATATACAGTGTCCGTTACTCTTCCTGTGGTGTCGTCTCTTGTCAGGGTTTCCGTCGCGGTGATACCGATCCAGGATCCGTCCTTTACATCGTAGTGAAGATACAACGCAGTGCCGGTGCCGCCTTTGATCTGTCCCAGGTCTGTGCCGGTTCCCGTGGTCACTTTGTAGTTGTCATCAATGGTACCGCCAACGTTCAGGGCAGGAAGATCCAGTCCGGAAGGAACCAGGTCACCGTTGGCATCCTTTTTCTGGGTAATGGATATACCGTCAGAATCAAGGACATCTGTCAGTACCATGGCGTAAGATCCTGCAGTTGCAGTTTCGGTAATGCTGTACTTTGCGGTATAGCTGTAACCCATGTTGTCGTAGATCTTCATGTTGACGATCTTACCGCCTGCAGCTTTTACGTTATCGTCGAATTTATCGATGATACCGGACATGTAAGCAGCAGTTGTTGCCTCTGCGGGATAAGTCATGTTTTCGGGGCTCATGATCCGAAGCGGAGTAACGGTATCTTTGACGATATTGTTGGCATTCTTGGGATCCGTATCCGTCTGCCAGCCCATAACGTTATAACCGTTGGAGCTCATAACAAGGTTACCTGCCGCATCCACGCAGAAAGAACCGTCTCTGGTAAAGAAATTATCCGTACCGTCGCTGACGATAAAGAATGATTTACCTGTAATGTAAATATCAAAGGGATTATTTGTGGTCTGTGCGGAACCTGCCTGAGAAATGGTGGTTCCGATGGCTGCCGTCTTGGCACCGAGACCGATCTGTCTTGCGTTCACACCGCCACGACCGGTTTCGTCGTTGGGTCCGGACGCGCTCTGCGTTGTCTGATACAGCAGATCCGAGAAATTCATTGCCTGAGATTTGTAAGCTACGGTATTTACGTTTGCGATATTGTTACCGATAACGTCCATACGTGTCTGGTGGGTACGAAGACCTGCAACACCAGAGTAAAGTGATCTCATCATAAGGCATAGCCCTCCATAATGTGTGCTTGAGCTGTTTTTGGGGTTCCGTCTGTCGG
>JAFUUM010000018.1 GCA_017477805.1 Lachnospiraceae bacterium | reverse complement strand
AGCAGCTGCAGCAGAACTTCGACGCACTGATCAGTGCGATCATGAAGGCTAAGCCCAGCACCTTAAAGGGTCAGTACCTGAAGAGCGTTACACTGAGCACCACCATGGGCCCTGGTGTAAGAGTTACTACCGCTAAGATGGCTTAAGATTTTTAAAGGCTCCCGCACGGACGTGCGGGAGTTTTTTTATGCTTATGGTGGTATAGTATTATAAGGGAATGATCGGAACGTTTCCTGAAAAGAAATGACAAAGTGAGTACGGAATGGATAATCGTAACCTTAAAGTGTTTGGCATCACCCTGGCGATCTGTCTTGTGCTTGGCGCAGCGGTACTTGGGACCGTGGCAGTGCTGAAGGGATCCTGGACCGGGGAGAAAACTTCAAATGGGAATTCCGCAGAGTCCGGAGAACTGAAATCCGTCAGCCTTTCGGTAGAAGGCTGGGAAGACTTAAACCCTGACCGGAGCACGGAGGGGGAAAAGGACCCGGCCGGACAGGACAGTGACCTTCCGCCCGGAGCGGAGCGGATCGATGTTTCGAAAGAAACGGCCACCGAGGAGTCCGGGACAATCGCGGAAACAGAAGAGGGAGAGAAACTTCCTCCTGCGGGCACCAAACTGAAAGATGAAAAAGGCCGTGTTACCGAAGTGATCCTGCCGGAGAACGAAGAGATCACCATGCTCTTTGCGGGGGATATCCTCTTCGATGATAACTTTACGCCCATGGTGGTCCTTCGAAACCGGGGGCAGGGGATCCTTGGAAGCTTTTCGGATGCCACTATTGACGAGATGCGGGCAGCGGATATCTTTGTGATCAACAATGAGTTCCCTTATTCCGATCGCGGAGCACCTCTTCCCAACAAGAATTTCACCTTCCGGGCAAAGCCGGAGACCGTAACCTTTTTGGACGATATCGGTGTGGATATGGTGACCCTTGCAAATAACCACGCTTATGATTTCGGCGAAGAAGCGCTCCTGGATACCTTTACCATCTTAAATAATGATGAGATGCCCTATGCGGGGGCGGGAGAGAACCTTTCGGAGGCTGTGAAAGAGATGGTGTTCCGAAACGGAGATCAGTCTATTGCCGTTTTGTCCGCAACTCAGATCGAGCGTATGCCAAATCCCGACACCAAAGGGGCTACGGAATCTTCTGCGGGAGTCTTCCGGTGCCTGGATGATACGAGGCTGGTGGAACGGGTGGCGGAAGCAAATGAACTTTATGATATCGTCGTAGTCTATGTTCACTGGGGCACGGAAAGTACCACGGTGTTGGATTACAGGCAGGTAGACTCAGCAAAACGTCTTGCGGATGCGGGGGCAGACCTGATCATCGGGGATCATCCCCACATCCTGCAGTCTATTGATATCGTCGGCGGATGTCCTGTGATATACAGTCTCGGGAATTACTGGTTCAATTCATCGGCCCAGGATTCCTGCCTTGTAAAGGCGACACTTTCCGGGGGCAGGGTAACGGCCTGGCAGTTCTTACCCGCCAGACAGGAAGGATGCTTTACTTCCTTATTGGATGGGGCAGAGAAAGACCGGGTGCTTGCCCATATGCGGGAGATCTCTCCGAATGTGAGCATCGATGCCGACGGATACTTAAGCCTGAACCGCTAAAAAAGAAAAAGTGCTTGACACTAAGTTGTACCTATGGTATATTATCAAACGTTGTGAAACAACAGCCGAAGACAGCAGGTGCGGAAACGCGTAAGAAGAGAGTATTCAAACGCCTGCCGAGGATGATCAGTCATAAAGATCTGTTCTGAATGATTTTACGCCTCTTTGTCTTTACGGATGAAGAGGTTTTTTCTTCGGTCAAAATCTATAAGGAGGTAAATCATGGCAAAAGTCGAACTCAAGAAACCTATTGTAGACGAGATCTCAGAAACTCTGAAAACTACCAAGACCCTGGTTCTGGTAGACTACAGAGGCCTGACTGTAGAACAGGACACCAAACTGCGTAAGCAGCTTCGTGAAGCAGGTGTTAACTACAAAGTTTACAAGAACACTTTCATGAACTTCGCATTCAAGGGAACCGAGTATGAAGGACTTTCCAACCTGCTCGAAGGCCCCAGCGCAATGGCTACCTGCGATGAAGATGCAACCGCAGCAGCAAGAGTACTGTGCAAGTTCGCGAAAGAAGCTCCCGCCCTGGAGGT
>JAFUUM010000280.1 GCA_017477805.1 Lachnospiraceae bacterium | reverse complement strand
GAGACTGCGGAGCAGCAGGCAGAGGCAGCCCAGGACCAGCTGATCTATAACCGCATGAAAGCCGCTCTTTCGGATGAAGATGCTTTATCCCTTTTGCAGAGGGGCGAGTGTGATGTGACCCTTTCCAACATGCTGGCGGCAGCAGGCCTGGAACATAACAGGGGCGAACTGATCCGCCGTCTGATGAGAGACCGTACCCCCGCCGAGAAACGGGAACTGGAAGAAAAGATCGAAGCCTTCACAGAAAACATGGGAGACGAGGAAGAAACTTCGGAAGCCTATGAAAAGCTGAATGCAGACCTGGAAGAGGCAGATCTTGAGGTCTTTGAACGGGATGAAGTGCGTATGAGTGATGTCCGTATGGCTCAGCTTCTGTACCGTCAGATCCGGCTTTCCGGAACCCTTGCCAGAAGAGAAAACTACGAGATCCCCATGGAGATCGACGGAGAATACACTAGTGTGAATCTCCGGGTGATCCACGGTACCGGTGAGAACAGTCTTCTTGTTATGACAGAAACGTCAGAATATGGACGTATCGGATTAAAGATGGAACAGCAGTCGGAAGAGACCCTGACCGGAAGGCTCATGGCCCAGACCGCTCCCGGGGAAGATTTCCTGAAGAGAGTACGGGAAAGCTTTTTGCAGCGTCTGGCTGAAATGGGACTGCAGGCGGGAGAGATGCCCGTAGTAAGATCCCGCCGCATCGAAGCCGATGCCTACAGTCGCGAGAGCGAAGAAGAAAACAAAATTTCTTCCCGGAATCTTTACGGAGTGGCTAAAGCATTCCTGCAAACTCTCCGAAGAATAAGTTAGAGAAATTGCCATAGCATATAACGGCAAAAGGATTTGCCTGAAATAGAAACGGTCACCGTGGAAAAGGAGTTCTGTGGGGATCATCTTTACAGGCGGACTATGTCCGTCAGAGAGGATACCACATGAGAATCAGTTACAATGCTCCCGCCATGGTGGCCGTTAATTCTTTGAACAGAAACGACGAAGCGTTATCCAATTCCACCGGAAAGTTAAGCTCCGGCTTCAAGATCAACAGACCCAAAGATAACCCCACGGGCTATGCTTTATCCAGAAGAATGAAAGCGCAGCTGGCGGGCTTGAATCAGGCCAAGAACAACGAGAACGACGGTATTTCCATCATCAAGACCGCAGACGGCACCCTGGGTGAAGTCCATGACATGCTCCAGAGACTGAATGAACTGTGCATTAAATCCGCCAACGGCACCATGTCCGACGGCGACAGAGAGCAGGTGGAAAAAGAGGTTTCGGAGTTAAAGAACGAGATCCAGCGTATCGCGGATTCCACGGAATTCAACGGCCAGAAGCTGTTAAACGGAACCTTCGATCTCAGAGGATATTCCAATGAGATCTCCGTGAAAGTCCTGACTTATGAGAACGGCATGACCGCCGGTAAATATTCTATCAACTTTGAAAAAGAGATCCCTTTCCTGGACGGCGTTCTCGAGACCTATCTGGGCGCGGAACAGGAAGAACTTGAGAATCTGCGGACTCATGATGCAACGGAAGAGGACATCCGTTATACCGTGTCCGAGCGTCTGCAGGAATTCCTGGCATCCAAAGTGAATGTTACCTTTGAAGACGGTTCCGCTGTGACCGGTGTTAAAGTGGACAGCATGGTGGACAATACCATGGTGTTAAAGGGTGATAAGGGCTTTTCTCTGACCATCACCATCGATAAAGCCTTTGCAGCCGTTTCCCAGTATGAGACCCAGCCGGTCATGATCGATGATCCCGAGGATACCGCAGTTCCTCCGAGACAGATCCCCAAGACCGATCCCTATTCCGGTGCCGTGATCACGGAAGTTGTTGAAGTACGTCCCGGAACTCTTGCAACAGCACCTGCTTCTGATGTGACCGTGGAGCTTACCAATCTCGGTACCATGACCCTGCAGGTGGGCGGTAACGAAGGCCAGACCCTGGATGTTCAGATCCCTTCCGTCAGCCTGAAAGGACTGGGACTTGAAAACCTCACTGCAAAAACGAAAGACGGTGCTCTGGAAGGTATCGACCGCGTGACTGCAGCCATCAATAAAGTTTCGGATATCCGAAGCAGACTGGGTGCGTACCAGAACCGCTTAGAGTCCACCGTGACCATGACGGATAACCTGAATGAGAACATGACCGCTGCATTATCCACCGTAACGGATACGGATATGGCGGAAGAATACTCCAACTACTCCACCTACCAGATCCTGACCCAGGCCACCACTTCCGTTCTGGCCCAGGCCAATAAGCGTCCTTCCGACGTTCTGCAGCTGCTGCAGTAAATGAGGGAGAAGGTAGGCACGCGAAGCGTGCCCTTTAGCCCGAATGCGGGGCATTCTTTTGTTTAGGCTAGAGCCTAAACGTAGTCGCCGGCGTTCGCCGGAACGACGGAAGGAGCTGACTCATGACGGATGAAAAGAAAAAAGAGTATACGCTTCGGATCAGCCAGGCCGGGGATGCGGCACTGACCATCATTCTCTATGAGATCACCAGTGACTATCTGGAGGATGCCCTAAAGTACCTGGAAGAAGGAAACCGGGAACAGTTCATTGAGTCCATCCACCGGGCCCAGAACTGTATCAAGACCCAGCAGAATTCCATCCAGTTCCAGTATGAACCGGGGACCGTGATGTTTTCGCTGTACATTTATCTTCATGGACAGCTGGCAAAGGCCCTGGCAGAGTCGGATCCTGCGCCCATCCGGGAAGTGATGGAAACGGAGCAGAAACTCTGCGATGCCTATAAACAGGTGGAAACCACCATGGAGGAGCAGCCCCTGATGGAGAATGCCCAGAAGGTATACGTGGGACTGACCTACGGCAAAAACTCCATGCCGGAGAACATGGAAGCCGGTTCGGACAACCGGGGATTCAGAGCGTAAATACACGCCGCAAGGCGTCAGATTTCTTATGATTATACAAATGCGCAAAAAGAGGGTGTTTTGACATCCTCTTTTTTTAGTGTTTCAGATGGTTTGAGGATTTTTTGACACCGGTTTTTTGAAACTTCTTTGTGAGAATTTAACGAAAATCGGCAATTTTTCAGAAGCCTATTGCAAAGCTTTTAACCATGTGCTTAAAATCAAGCTACATTCAATCACTACCGATCAGCCGGCCGGCGACGACCGCATCTGCTGATCATCATGACACTTCAGTCACTTTTCACACTGTGGAACAAAAACATGGAGGAGAGGAGAAATTCTGGAACTATTTATATTTTTGTGTCTGGCGGCAGCTTCAGACCTTCGTGACGGCAGGATCGGCAACAGACTGATCCTTGCGGGAGCGGGTACGGGTCTGATCCTGCAGATCATAGCCTACGGACCCTTGGGACTTCTTCGGGGGATCCTGCAGGCAGCAGTTCTCTTTGCGATACTCTGGCCGGTGTATCAACTTTCCGGTCTTGGGGCGGGAGACTGCAAGATGCTGATGATGTGTGCCCTGTTTTTCCACGATCCGGAAAGACTGGCAATGTTCATCGTAAACGGATTTGTGATCGCAGCGGTAATGGGGATCTGCAAAGTCCTTGTCCTTGGAATAAAAGAAGGCAGAAAGATCCGGTTTGCCCTTCCGGTGTGTATCGCACAGTTTGCCACAGTGGTGGCGCTTATGGGGAATTGAACATGGGAAAACCGATCCTTGCTGTCTGTGACAGCGACAGCCTTTTTACCGAGACCATGACGGGAGTCTTCCGCAGCAAAAAGGGGCTGCCCTTTGAAGTCCACGGCTTTTCGGACTGCAGAGTGCTGATGGAATTTTTAGAGCACGATCCTGTGGAGATCCTGATGATCTCGGAAAAACAATTTCAAAAATACAAAGAAACAGACAGGGCTTCCTTTGTGGTGATCCTCCGGGAAAACGAGGATTTCGAGATCCGGGAACACCCCTGTATCCCTAAGTTTCGGAGTGCCAGCGGCCTGTACCGCAACGTGATGGAACTTTACCTTCGGGAGAGCGATCACGTGGCACCTACGGTAAAACAGCGGGAGAGACCGGTGATCTTCGGGATCTATTCCCCCATCCGCAGATGCAGGCAGACTTCCCTGGCGTTGACCATGGCGGAGCAGCTGGCGAAAAACGATGCCTGTCTCTACTTAAACTTCGAATGGTTTTCGGGGTTTGAGCATCTGATGGGCCAGCGGTTTAACGGAAACATGACGGATCTTTTGTATTATTACCAATGCGATCCCGAACGGTTTCCCTATCGTTTTGAAAGTCTGGTGCACAAACTGGATGACCTTGATTACATCCCGCCCGGCAGTTCCTATGTGGACTACAGCGGCGTCACCAAAGAAGAATGGATGGGCTTTATCACCTCCATCTTCGATCTCGGCCACTACCGGTACATCGTTATGGATCTGACGGAACAGGTGGTGGGGCTCTTTGATCTGATGAAACTCTGCGATCACATCGTTACCATTTGTCTGGATGATCCCATTTCCGAATCGAAAATGGCACAGTACGAACTCCTGCTGGATAAACTGGGTTGCACGGAAGTGCGGGAGAAGACCTATAAATGCAGGCTCCCCAAACTCACAAGGGCGGACTTTAATCCTGCCAAAATGACGGGTACCGAGCTCCTTGAAGAAGCAAGACGGATCCTCAGAGAGCTCAAGCAAACGGAAGAAGAGCGGGAGATCCGCAGGGAGGATCTTCTATGATCCGGAGCGATGACAAAAAACAGAGGATCCGGGAAGAACTCCTTGCGGAAATGGACTTTACCAGGGACTTTTCCGACGAGGAACTCTACAGCCTCATCGATGAAAAGATCCGCAGGATGGCGGAGGAGGAATACATCTCCCTGGAAAACCGGAGACGGATCCGGACAGATGTGTTCTGCGGCCTGCGGAAACTGGATATCCTGGAAGAACTGCTCAGAGACAAAACCGTAACGGAAATCATGGTGAATGGCACCGAAAACATTTTTATAGAGCGGGGTGGAGGTTTAGAGCACTGGGACAACTCCTTTGAAAGCGAAGAAAAACTGGAAAACATCGTCCAGCAGATCGTGTCCAAATGCAACCGCGTCGTAAATGAATCCTCCCCCATTGTGGATGCCAGGCTTTCCGACGGAAGCCGTGTCAACGTTGTGCTAAAGCCCATTGCCTTAAACGGCCCTATCCTGACCATCCGGAAATTTCCGGAAAAGCCCTTTGATATGGAGGGCCTCATCGGGGTGGGAGCGCTGTCGGAGGAGATGGCAGCCTTTCTCAAAAAACTGGTGAAAGCCAAGTACAACATCCTCATTTCCGGTGGCACCGGATCCGGAAAGACCACGTTTTTAAATGCTCTTTCCGGCTTTATCCCAAAGGACCAGAGGGTCATCACCATCGAAGACAGCGCAGAGCTTCAGATCCAGTCCGTATCCAACCTCGTGCGGTTGGAGTGCAGAAATGCTAACACGGAAGGGTGCGCGGAGGTGAACATGCGGGACCTGATACGCTCGGCTCTTCGGATGAGACCGGACAGGGTCGTTGTGGGCGAGGTCCGGGGAGCGGAAGTGATCGACATGCTGCAAGCTATGTCTACCGGGCACGACGGGTCACTGAGCACGGCTCACGCCAATACGGCGGCGGATATGTTGATCCGTTTGGAGACCATGTACCTTATGGGATTGGAGCTTCCGGTAGCTGCCATCCGTCAGCAGATCCTGTCTGCGGTGGATGTCATCGTCCATCTGGGAAGACTTCGGGACAAGAGCAGAAAAGTCCTGGAGATCGCGGAACTGGACGGCTTTGAGGATGGACGGATCAAATTGCGGACCCTGTATAAATTCGACTATGCAAAAGGCAGGTGCGAAAAGCTGGAGGACCTGAAATATGTTGAAAAAATACTGGCAGCGGGCCTGTGAGGCGGCAAACCGGCTCTTTGGAAAAAACAGCATCTGGAACCTGCGGGAGAAGATCACAAGGCTCGTTACCGCCATCGCCCTGGTCCTGTTTTTGTGCTGGTTTTTCTACCGTTCCATCGCGGTGCTGCCCATTCTTCTCCCTGTTGGGTTCTTTTACCTCCTGGGAAAAGAAAAGGATGACAGACGAAAAAAGAAAGAGGATCTTCGGCGGCAGTTCAAGGACATGATCCAGTCCCTGGCAGCTTCCCTGCGGGCGGGCTATGCCGTGGAAAATGCCTTTTCGGAAAGCTATGGCGAAATGCTTTCCCTATACGGCAGGGACTCGGAGATCTGTAACGCTCTTCGGCGGATCCTCCTTGGATTAAAGAACAATATGACGGTGGAAACGCTGATGGAACAATTTGCCCGGGCCTCCGGCGTGGAGGAAGTCTATGAATTTGCGGAAGTGTTCCGGGCGGCAAAAAAGAGCGGCGGAAACCTGGCGGAGATCATGGACAAGACAGCGGGGATGATCGGGGAACGAATCGATACCGCGGATGAGATCAAGGTGGCCATCGCTGCAAAAGAGATGGAACAGAAGATCATGAACGTGGTGCCCTTTGGCATCGTGTTCTATATCAGTCTCACGTCACCGGGATTTTTTGACGGACTGTTTGGAAATATGACGGGGTTTTTGATCATGACCGGATGTCTTGGACTCTATTTGGGAGCCTTTATCCTGGGCCGGAAGATGACCCGTTTTGAGAGCGCCTGATACGGAGGCGGATATGAATACTACTGTATATCTTAAGCACTTGCTTGCGTGGGTGGAGAAAAGGGACAGGAATCATCTGGTGGTCAGTCACCGGGTAAGCTGCGATCTGCAGCTCCTCTCTCCCTCCACCTGGAAGGAAGACCGGGAGCAGTATTACCTGCAAAAACTGAAATTCAGCCTGATGGTTGTGGGAGGAAGCCTCCTATTGACGGCGGCCCTGTTTCTCCAGAGCGTGGCCGACGGGGAGCTTCATGAAGGAAACCGCATCAGCCGCGGAACCTACGGGGAAAAGGAAAAGACCGTAGAGGTCATCGCAAAGCCCTCGGGAGGAGAGAACGCGGTTGATCTCGAGATCGAAGTGGGGGAGCGGAAGTATACGTCGGAAGAAGTAAAGAACATGTATCAGGAGGCTCTTGCCAGGCTGGAGGAGATCTGGCTGGGAGAAAACGAAAGTCCGGATCATGTGGATCATGATCTTGTTTTTTCAACATCCCTACCCGGCTATCCCTTTCGGATCACCTGGGAGTGCGAGAATTACCGGCTCATCGACAGCGATGGGACCCTGGTGTCCAAAAACATCCCGGAGACCGGAAAAGTGACGCAGGTGTCGGCAAAGTTTGATTACGATGCTTTCTCGGCGGAGGTGAACTTTCCGTTGATGGTGTTCCCGGCAGTTCTGACGCCGGAAGAACAACTGCGGCAGGACATTGAAGCCGCAGTGGCTGCTGTGGAAGACGGTCCGGGAAGATACGAGACGGAACTGATCCTGCCGGAACAGGTGGGAGACCATGCCCTGTCCTGGAGAGAGAAAAAGGACAGGTATTATCTGGTCTTTCCCCTTCTTGGGGTGATCACGGCAGTGGCCCTCTTTTATATCAAGGACCAGGATCTCCATAAGGAACTCCTAAAACGGGAGAAGCAGATCCGCAGGGACTATCCCGACATGGTGAGCAAACTCTCCGTATATATGGGAGCGGGAATGACCATCCGAGGGGCTATGGAAAAGCTGGTGAGCGAATATGAAAAGCAAAAAGAGATCCGTGGTGAGACCAAGTTTTTGTATGAAGAAATGAAAACAGCCATGACGGAAATGCAGAGCGGAATCTCCGAGAGCGCGGCCTACGAACGCTTTGGCAGGCGGTGCGCTTCCCAGTTGATGCTGAAGTTTTCAAACCTGGTGGTGCAGAACCTGCGGAAGGGGAGCACGGGGCTGACAACTCTGCTTCGGATGGAAGCGGAAAATGCCCTGCGGGAGAGAAAGAATGAAGTCAAAAAACAGGGAGAAGAGATTTCCGTCAGATTGTTATTGCCCATGATGATGCAGCTTTGTGTCGTGATGATCATGATCATGATACCTGCATTTTTAACCTTCGGTAACTAAACCGGAAAAGAATAGGAGGTACTCAATGCGTAGAAAAGGAATGAAAGAATTTTGGATGGATGAAGATGGAATGGGAACCGTGGAGATCATTTTGATCATCGTTGAAAAGCCTAACGCAAAACACAGATATGTTTTATGTGGAAATTAAAGGATTTATCATGATGAGGGTAAAGATAAGTGTTTGTAATTATAGGTCTGGTATTTTGAAAGGAAGGTAAGGATGGATGTTTACAGCTAAGGATAAAGAGATGTTGGGGAATCCGTACTTTAATATTATTACGGAGAACCCTGTGATGTATGAGGTACAGTCAAAGAATACAGGTCACTATTGGGTGATAATGCCTCTTATAGATCATAAGTTTAAATATGTCAGATTGATGCACAAGTACAAGAAGGAGCATGAATACCATGAGCAGACAACAACGGCATCAGTTTTGGATGCAGTATTAGAGATTATCTGTCATGATGACTACAAGCTTCACACCAAAAATCCAATCTTTGAACAGTTCGTTGAGCAATATTCTTAAGATGGTGGTTCCACCAAGATTCAATGTTATAATATAGACGATAGTTGTTAATGGTTTCCCGCTTAAGGTAGGTGGTAAGATTGTTCAGCACTCCACTTGGAGATATTGAAATTAGAATAGACGGAAGATTAGCCCATTTTAATGGCTGTAGTATAAAAAAGGATGGGACATGTGCTGATGTTGCCGGAAGATATGCTTTGTGTGTGGATTTCAAGCCAGATGGATTGTCACATTCAATCACTTGTAAGATTTTGGGTCACATAGTAGATGAAAAAGATGAAATCGAAACTGGAGAATGGCTCGAACTAAAGTCCTTTTATAAGGATAACATAAAGCTTTCTATAGGCATGGAGGGCGATGTGGGTTATATAGGCAACGAAAGAGTATCAGAATATGACTATGATAACGACTATTTTGATGATGGCGTAAGTTATGAGATATTACCAGAAACTAAGACAGAAAGATTTGTCTTTGGAATTTCATGGATAGAAGGCATTGATACGCCAGAGAGAGATTGTCAAACCTGGTATGGAGCCGATGTAAAAGGATTAAAGTGTCATTCTCCGGAAGAAGTATACTGTCCGATCTCTACACGAATGATTAAGGATATTTCCTGTATTGAAACCCGGGATGCGGTAGATGGAAATATTTCGAGTAAATATATGCATAATGGTTTTTTTGATACAGAAGAAAACAGAGCATATTGTAAGAAATGTAGATGGCATGATTATTAAAAAAGCCATCGCCTGTTTTCATGATAAGAAAGAAACATAGGCAAGGGTAAAGAAGACGAATGAAAGGGATAGTTGATGAATAATATTGATTGGGAATCATTAAAAAAGGCAGTGGCTGATAATGAAGAAAAAGAAAAGGAGAACAATACGTCGGTTGAATATATAATCGAGCTTAATGGGGAACCTGTAGAAGTAGAAATAAAGAAATCAAATGCACCTCAAAATAAGTATGCGATGAGGAAGAGATTGCTTGCATATTATAAATATCTTATGGCTATGAACTATAAGACAGAGGAAGTAAAGAAGCTATCAATAAGCGCAACAGAGTTTCTTTATTCAGATTTCCAGCATCTTTATACTTCTATGAAGGAAGATATAAAAGAGCTTGATTCTTGCTTTTCATCAGGGGCATATAAGGCCACACTGATTCTTGCAGGATCTGTATTGGAAGCATTTTTGTTGGATTGGCTTTCAGAAATAGACGGTAAAAACTATTTTGAGGAACCATATGAAATCAATGGAAAAAAATGTGAGTTTCTGAGTGTATACATTGATCAGATTAAGGAGATTGAAAGACCGGATTGGATGGAGCCAAGTGAAAAAGACCATTTTATAAGTAAAAGTCGTAATTCAGTACAT
>JAFUUM010000279.1 GCA_017477805.1 Lachnospiraceae bacterium | reverse complement strand
GGAGAAGCAACCTCTCCCTATATATGCATTAGCAATTACAATGAAAGGTATGTTGATCGAAAAGGTTGCATTTCGATTTACAATTTACGAGCGTAATTAAAAAGAGCATTTATAAACAAAGCATTCATAAGATATGATTTTCCTGAACGTCTTGCCCCGGTAATCACTTTGATCAGACCGTTTTGTCTTCTTTCAACTAGCCGGTCTACATATTTTGCTCTAGTGTATTCCATATTTACTCCATAATAATAAAAGACTTTGAAAATTTTCGATTATATTATCAATCAATCAAATTGAACAGCAATAATATACTCGAATTTTTCCAAAGTCTTTAGAATATTCCTATTATAAACCCAAATGTATTCTATCCTTAGCAGTTAGAGCGTAATAACCGTCATCACATGAAACAAAAACCGACCACTTCTAAAGGAGTATCCAGTGTAGCCAGCATCATGCTGCTGTCGTCCGACCATGTACCACGTGGCTGATTATGGGAACCATATTCCCTTATATCCAGAACCGGATTTTTCTTCAGAACCTCTCGCTTCTGAAACTCCACGGGTACCCCAAGCGCATCTGCCACAACCCCACCCATGATCCAGGCTCTGATCATATTTCTGCACTGCTCATCTGTCATACAACGCCACCCTCTGTGAAAGGTCACCGAAATTACTTCTTCTCTCCAAACACCCTTCGAAAAACATCATAATTCTTACTTCCGCCGGGAGGGCAGTATACTGCGAACTCGATCCGGTCGAAGACTTTCGGGAACTCCCGGAGGGCCGTCTTGTAGGCACGGGCGACGACCTCTGGATCGTTTTCGAACGCGCCGCATCCGAATGCGCCCAGAACAAGTATATTCGCGCCTCTTGCGGCCGCGCAGGTCAACATATGGATCGCCCGCTTTACGTGATACCCAAAGAGCTCCGCGTTGTTCATGAAAGCCCCGCCGTTCACCAGAGATGCATAAGCATTCGATTTACGCCGAAGATCCGGCGCGGCGATGGTGATCACGTCCACCGTCACCCAGTCTTTCTTCGGCATCCGTTTGGGAAGATCCTCATCCGTCTTGCAGATGACCACGCCCTCGGTGTAGATCAGCGAATCCGATGCTTTCGGTAGGTTACGATCCTCGTGGTGCTCATAAAAGAGTTCCTGCGGGTACCCCTGACGGATCAGGGGGTACAGCGTGGAGGTCCTGCAAAGGCACTCCTCCTGGGCGCTTGCCCCCATGGTCACACCGCCTCCCGGATGAAACGCATTGGCAAAGTTCATCACCGCGATCTTTGCTTCCGGGTTCTCCTTATGCAACCGCATGGCTGCCTGGTAGCTTCGATCTCCGGAAACCGTGATCACGGTCTTTATCTCTTTTCCGCGCTCAAAATCGGGATAATCGTCCTCGAAGTAAACATACGTGGACCTTTGGGCCGCCTCTATGGAGGCGCTAAGATCAGGATCACTCTCGACCCAATTCATGGTGTCCCAAAACACTTCAATCCTTTCATCTCGCGTTGACATCGTTATTCCCTCTCTGGTTTTTTTCGTGCTCACCTCAGCGGCAGATGCCCCGGCATGTACCCGATAAAGGACTTCTTCTCCACCGACGAATAGTGGAAATAGATCCGGATCATGTTATAATCCATACCCTTCCCGTATTTCAGATGCATATCCATAAGAACTTCTTCGGGTTTTCCGTCTTCTTCAATGGTGATCGTGTATTTGTCCTCATGGACCTCCATGGCCCCCTGGCCGGAGGATGTGGGATCCACCTTATAGCCGGAATCCTCTGCATCGTACTCCCGGGCAGCTCCGGCATCAAACGCCATTCCCCCGTTATTCCGGTACCGCGTATACCCTGCAAGGAAATGGATCATCATGCAAAAACGGTGCCACTCGATGTTCCGGTCTTCCCCAAGGAACGACGTCTCCGCCTTGGGATGGATCACAAGAACATCGGAATAATACTTCCGGATCCAGTTCAGGATATCCTCTTTCTTCTCCCGGCCAAAGACCGGAAGATCGATGAGAGGCTTATAGCTTTCCTTCAGAGCCGCCAGTGCTTCCCGGAGGCTCTTCACCTCTTGCAGGGACGCCTCACAACGTGTCTTCGCCTCTTCTTTTGCCGCATTGCACTCTGCGATGGCATCATCCCTCTGGGCATTGGCCTTATTGATCTCGGAAGAGCTCTTCGCCACCTCCTTATTCAGCTTCTTATTCGCATCCTCCAATGCATCGTTCCGCCTCTGAAGCTGATCGGTGTCACGCTGCAGATCCCCGATCTTCTTATGGGTCTCGAAAAGCTCCGCCTCATAACGGCTTTTGAGGTTCTCCATCTCCTCACTCAAGTCGCTCCGGTCTCCAAGGCCCTCCCGCCAGGAAGGGGTAAAGGTAAAGTCCTTGAAATCAATGAACTTCCGCAGCGGCTCCCTCATGGCCACCGCCTTGAGTTCGCTCATCACCTCCTCCGACGCCTCATAATACGCCGGCGGATACTCCTGGGAGGCATTGGTCCGGTAGAAGATCAACTTCCCCTCTTCCATGGCCTCAACGAACTCATCTTTCTCCATGATCTGCTCAAACAGCTTCCTGCAGCCGTTTTCCAAAACAACGAAATGACAATATCCCAAAAGGCTCTCCGCCTTTTTGTCCACCTCTGTCTTATAGGTCTCATAAAAGGACCCGGGCACAAACAAGATCGGCATCTGTCTCCCCGGGGCTGCGATCAGTTCCCGGTGCATCCGCTCGCAGGCTTCCCCGGCCTTGCCGTTTAAGACATAGGCCTCCCCGGCAAAAGCATATTCCGGATCCGTTCCCTGCTCACACACCGTAAGGTCCGCATCGTAAAAGATATCCCGAACAAAACCCGGCCGGACCACCGATGCATCCTCGGTATTCTTCTCCGGCTCACGGCAGCCCTCCCGGATCCCAAGAACAACCGAACGCTCCATCTTGTGCACAGAGATCTCCGTGGTAAAGGTCCGCCCCTGAAGATCCTGACGCTCCATACCGTTGTCGGGCTCCGTCAGGCTTAAGACCCAGGCTCGATGCTTTTTCAAAAACGCCGTCTCAAATTCAAGAAAATCAAATCCATGGATATCCTCTGCGGCCTCAAGATCAAAACGGTCCGCCTCCGCCGGCTCGGGATAACGATCCCAAAGTACCGCGCACTCCGGATATTCCGTCCTTGCATCATCGCCCACACGGTTCCGGAGCCAGCACATGATATAAAGGATAACCTTTTTATAAACAAGATCCACGGACGCATCCCCCTTGGGATACACTTCCAAAAGCGCCTGGTACGTGTTGTACTTTTTGAAAAAAACAAGTTTGGTAGTCTTCGCAAGAGGGACCACCGGTCCCTTTCCCTCCGCCTCTTCCGCTTTTGCGGCAAGTTCCGCTTCTTCCCGTTCCTGCTGCGCCTTCTTTTCCGCCAGCGCCTGCTCCCTCATAAACTTCGAAAAATCACTCTGAGAAGTCGTATTATCCTTTTTCTGCCCCTTCCCGGCCATGAATAGATTCTTGTTTCCCT
>JAFUUM010000278.1 GCA_017477805.1 Lachnospiraceae bacterium | reverse complement strand
TGCGGCATCGGCAACTGGAAGATGTTGTCCGTGATCTGGGCTCTTGTTCCTGCTGTCAATCTTTATCTCTTTACCAAAGTACCGGTTCCTTCTCCGGAAGATAAGATCAAAGAAGCGGATCGTGATCCCAAAGCAAAGAACGCACCGAAAGAACGGCTTCTTACCAGAGGGATTTTTTGGCTGTTCTTTGTTATGATGATCTGTTCCGGGGCCAGCGAACAGGCCGTTAGCCAATGGGCATCCGCCCTTGCGGAAAAGGGACTCGGAATCGCTAAGAGCCTTGGTGATCTTCTAGGCCCCATGTTCTTTGCACTTATGATGGGACTCAGCCGCTTCATCTATGGAAAATTTGGAGAAAAGATGAGCCTCAAATGGTTTATGGCAGTCTCTGTCGTGCTTTGCCTTCTTGGCTATCTTGGGATCACTTTGGTTCCCATTCCCATCTTTAATCTGTTATGCTGTGGTTTGGTGGGATTTTCCGTTGGCATTTTCTGGCCCGGAACTTTCAGCCTCGGAGCTGCAAATCTTCCCATGGGCGGTACACGTATGTTTGCTCTGTATGCTCTGGCAGGAGATATCGGTTGCATGACAGGACCCACCGTAGCCGGTCGTGTTGCTGCAGCAGCCGGAGAAAATCTGAAGACCGGTATCCTGGGAGCTTTCGGCTTTCCCATTATGATGGGGATCTGCCTTGTGATCCTGTATTTGAGTACCCATAAGAAGATGGAAGGGTAAGAAGTTGTTAAAGGGATATTTGTTGGAAAAATATACAAATATGGGTGATGCCATAACATCCGCTCGTTTTCTTGACGAAGCAAAGAAGCAGGAGATCGATCTTCGGATCGTCGGTATCGCGGATTGCCATGTTTCCGGCGAGGACGGAGGACATGTTATCTGGAAGGGAGAGGACCTGAAAGAGAATGCTCCAGACCTGGTGATCAACCGGTATAAATTCGGAGAGATCAAAGACCGGATCAATACATATACCGGCAACACGTTTAATAACATTGGTTCCTTTAACAAGTACTTAAGCAAAGGAGCCCAAAGGTCGGAACTTTCTTTTCTTTGGTCCGGGGAAAAGGCGATCCTTTCTTATCCAAAGACTCTTA
The DNA here is from genome assembly GCA_017477805.1 of Lachnospiraceae bacterium. Classification (GTDB taxonomy): domain Bacteria; phylum Bacillota; class Clostridia; order Lachnospirales; family Lachnospiraceae; genus SIG336. The sequence continues at coordinate 3,383 of JAFUUM010000278.1, read as the reverse complement.
TGATCCACCGCTTATCGGATGTCGGTGAAAATGTTAAACTGATCAGAGATCAACTTGGCTTTCCGGTTGTCGCAAAAGGGCTTCTTGGTTCCTGCGGCGCCGAAGTAACACTGCTCGATAATGAAAAGGAAGTGCAGAACTATCTGAGGATCTGGCAGGAAAACAAAAATGCTTATGCCGAAGAAGAACGGCTGTTTCAGAAATTTTTGTCAGATACAGAAGGTAGTGATGTCAGGTCACTTTGTGTTCAAGGGGAAGTTCTTGGCAGTATGATCCGTAAAGGGCCTTCCGGAGATTTCCGGTCCAATGTAGCCCTTGGAGGAACCGTCAAAGAAACAACGATCCTTCCCGAGATCCGGGAAGCAGCCAAAAGGATCTTTGAACATACGGGACTCTTTTGTTTTGGTCTTGACCTTTTACCGGATCGTGAGGGGTTTGCTTTTTGCGAGATCAATGTGATGCCCGGCTTATCCGGCATCGAAGAAGCAACAGGGAGAAATATGACCGGAGAGATCCTGTATCGTATCCGACAGGAGTGTTTGCATAAATGATCCGAAACAGTGCGGATGTGGAAACCTATATCTATCATTCTTATATGGAGGCAAAAGATTATCTGGAGGGACCGGAAGGCTATGATCTTCCGGATATTCAAAAACGTTCCCCGGATCTTTTGACCCCCTTATTTCTTGACGCTTTAAAGGACTATCATCCTCTGAATATCGTCGTCACCGGCAGTAAGGGAAAGGGATCCGTTTCCTATATGCTGGCATCTATCTTTTCACAGCTGGGATTTACCGTAGGTCTTTTTACCTCGCCCCATATCCTGAATTACCGGGAGCGGATCCGGATCGGTAAAGATCCCATTTCCGTGGATGATTTCTGCAGGATCTGCGAAGAGATCAGACCGAAGATCCATCAGGTGGAAGAGAAGATCCAAAAAGGACGGGAATACATTAGTCCCATCGGCATCTCAGCTTATCTGGCCCTTACGTACTTCCGGGAAAAGAACACCCGGATCAATATCTTTGAATGCGGTAAGGGAGCAGCAACCGACGATGTGAACAGGATCCCTCATGAATACGCTGTGATCAACATGATCTTTCGGGAACATCTTCGGGAACTTGGGCCTGCTTTTTCCGACATTGCATCGAATAAAGCAGCCGTCATAACCAAAGACTGTAAAGCCGTTTATACAGCAGTACAGGATCCGGAAGCGTTACGGATCATCAATGAATATGCCGCCAAGCAAGGAAAACAGATACCCATTCTCTGCGATATTCCAGCTGAGGCCCGGCTGAATTCCAAGGGCCTCTATTTTTCTGTTGACGGGGAAACGAAACGATATGCGGATCTGTTTATCCCCATGCTGGGAGAGTATCAGGCGCAAAATGCATCTTTGGCAATACGCTGCGCCGAAGGGATCTGCAGCCGCGAACCCGGTTTCCCTTCGCTTACGGAAGAAACCATCAGGACCTCATTTCGGGATCTTTCCATTCCAGGAAGATGCAGTTTATATCATGATCAGAAGGTTGATAAGATTTGTACTTATTTATTGGATGCCTGTATCAATGCCTATTCTGCGGAAGAAGTGATAACAACCCTGAAAGCATTGGAAGCGGAAGATCGGCATGCGGATATTTCTTTTGTCATCTGTATTCCGGAGGATAAGGATGATCGCGGCGTGATCGCTGCTATAAGTCAGTATCTTTTGCAGCATCCTGACAATAACGAAAGATCAAGAATTCAGGAGAAGAGACCCTTGATCTATCTGACCGATACTGCAAATCCTCATTACCGATTTTCGGAGTCCCAGCTTCAGAGAGCTATTCAAAGCGGTGCGATCCCGGATGAGCTGAAAGACAGGGCTTTGTATCAAAAAGGATCCCTCAACGCCGTAATGTCAGCATCAAAGGGATCCTCTATAGTCTGTATTCTTGGAACAACTTCTCTGATCTCGGAAGTTTATCCGTATCTGCGAGCCTTATCCGAAAACCAAAGCATTAAGGTGTAACGGTTTCGGAGGTTTCCTCCGGAGGTAGTTCTTCCGTTTCCGCTTCTACGTAGATCAGAGTCTCAAAAGAAAGATCAGTCTCCGTGATCTCAGTATCACCGTGAAGAAACTGAAGGATATAGACCAGCCTTTCATTCGCCCTGGAATAGTACTCATTTGCGGCCACGGCATAGTTTTCATTAAAGGCTTCTTCCGTGTAAGCTTCTTTGTAATACTCAACGGCGTGGTTCATATTCTCGGATGCGCCGGCAGCCAGCTCTTTTACGTTGGTAAACTGTTCCGGAACATCCAGAGCCGCAAGAGCGGCAAACTGTTCATTTAACTGATCCAGATATCCCAGCAGTTCTTCTCTGGAGGACTCAGAATTTGGATCCAGAGCATTTAACTGGCTGTCTAAATAGGATATATTTTCAAAAAATGTAGTAAGATTACTTTTATAGATCTCTAATTCCGCAGCTGCTTCGTTTTCCCCACATCCTGCCGCAAATACGGATGAAGTAAGGAGGAGGGCAGCGATCACCGGAATGATACGATTTCTGATCTTCAAAGGATTTACCTCCGCATATTTATCACCTATAAAAACTAGCATATTTTGAGGTACTCTTCAAGGTAAGAAAAGGAGTTTTGGATATGTCTGAAACAAGAGGAAATGAACCGGTATTTATCAAAGATAAAAGATTCCGCTATGACAACATAAAGGATGGAAATCCCATGCCCGGAAAGAAAAATGGTAGACTTCCTGCCATGGGCTGGAACAGTTGGAATGCCTTTGGAAGCGGTAACACGGAAGCTTTGACCAGGACCATGGCGGACCGCCTGGTGGAACTGGGTCTTGCAGACATGGGATACCGGTATGTTGTACTGGATGATGGATGCTATGTACCCGAGCGGGTAAACGGGCATCTTCAGGCATCCCCCGAAAAATTCCCCTCCGGTTTTCGCGCCCTTGCAGACGATCTTCATGCAAAGGGGTTAAAGTTCGGCATGTATAATGATGTGGGCACAAAACTGTGCAGCGGTGCTGCCGTGGGAACCTGCGGTTACGAAGAGATCGATGCAGAGGATTATGCTGCCTGGGATATTGATTTTATCAAGGTGGATAATTGTTATTATCCTTGGGATAACGCAACCTTTTCCAATGCGGAAAATGCCAGATATACCTATGCACCGAAGATCAGAAGCATACGGATCTGCAATGAAGATACGGAACTCACCTTATCCGCGGTAAAAGACGGCGTCATCAAAGGCAACGGTGCCGGTATCGCAGATGACTATGTTTTCGGAATCGGAACACTTGACGGGACCGGCCCTGAACCTTCTCCCGCAGGAGATCTTTCTTCGGAACTCATCTTTATCGTAAACCTGTCTAAAT
>JAFUUM010000277.1 GCA_017477805.1 Lachnospiraceae bacterium | reverse complement strand
GAATATCCGCTTGACAGGAGGTCATTACATATCAGCCACAGATAATCGCAGTTTTCTATTCCCATCTTGAACATTGTGTGCTTAAATCAGCGGATTTGCAAGTTTAAAGCACATCTTTTTCAATGTACTGAAGTCAGAACAAGAAAAAAAGTGCCTAACAGAGATCAACCTCTCATGTTAAGGCACAATTTCATCAAAATCATGTTTGACTTCCGGCTACTAGCGTTGAAAGTTCTTCCCATAGTTGTTCCAGAAGAAACAATAATCCTCATTCTTAGCAAAAACAAACGCATAGTGCGCATTTTGTTTTGCTTTTTTCAATGCTTCCAGGTAACCAGGCTGAAAGGGAACGAAAAACGTTCTTTGATCGTAAAGAACGATCAGCGGAACGTCACAGGCTCCCGGCTTTCCGGAGTTCGCAGTCATAAGTCTTATGTTACAGACGAAATCCATACAGGTATATAGAAAGAACCGTTATAACAGATCTTACCTTTTTATTTACCTCACCAATACCCCGCTGAAGAATTGCTCCTGGAATGCGATCTCGGCGTAGATCTCATCGTTATCCGGGATCTTCACATCCTCCCGGATCTTCCCGGTTTCATCGGAGGGCACCACAATCCATTTTGTTTCGTTATCGTCATATCTGTGGTAAACAGCGATGACCACGCCGGTGTATTCGTTTACGGGAGCCTTTTCCCCAAGCAGATAGATATCCTGTTCCGATCCGTCTCCGCCGATGACGCCGGTAACATAGCCATAGTTCACGGGATAATAGAGGCTCGGATGACGGGGGTGAAAACTCCCCATGGGACGGTCGATCCGGCCTTTCACCACCCGGCCGATAATATCTTTATATCGATCCGCCGGCACGGGATTAGCTTCAAATCCATAGAGATCACCCATGTTCATGCAGCAATCCCCTCGCTCGTACATTTCCCGAATTTCCGGGAAGGTAAGCCACTTGGTCTGGATCACTTCTTTCGTCGTCGCTTTTTTAAGGTCCGGCTCTTCCGTGGTCTCAAAATAAAAAGAATCCCGGATCCAGTTATGACGTACTCCGTCATAGGTCAGGGCTACCTTTGTTGCAAGGATCTTGGCATCTTCCGCCATTAACGTGATCCCCACTTCTTCATAGACTTCCCGCAGGGCCGCATCCACGCTTGTATCTCCTAGGATCGAATGACCTGCCACGGTCTCCCACTTCAGAGGATCCGTGTCCTTATCCGCCGTGCGCTGGGAAACAAGATATTTTCCGGTCACCGGGTTTTTGATCCAGACCATGACCCATAAGTGGAATTCATCATCCCCAAGGTTTTTCTGCTCCCCGCGGATGCAAGTCTTTCCGGTCTTCTTCCGGTCAATTGTATAAACGTCCCAAACTTCACTCACAACCCTGTCCCCCTGGTCTAAAAATCGTCAGTTCTCTTTTTCTTTCACATGCTCCAGATATGCCAGCAGCGCAGTATATTCCCGCTGATAAGAGCCTCTTTGTTCTTCGCTGATCTCAGCGTATTCTTCATGCTTTGAAAACAATTCAACAGCGTCACGAAGCGGGAGCCACTCAGGCTCCACTCCGCGGCGCTGTTCCGCTTCCGTCAAATGCATCTGTCCTTTGCCGATGATCTCGCAAATGAAGTAATAGCCGGTGTAGCGATATTCTTCATAATACTCATTCATCAACAGAAATTGTTCCAGAGGTCGTACGATCACTCCCGTTTCTTCTTCCACTTCCCGGATACAGCACTCTTCGGGCGTCTCTCCTTCTTCCAGTCCGCCTCCGGGGATCAGCCACCAGCCGGAGTTCTTTTCATGGGTCAGAAGGATCTTGTCATCCCGGATGATGATGGCCCTGCTGCCGGGTCTTGTCTTCGTATAGGTTTCAAAACGGTTTGCACCGAGAATATCGATCTCTTTCACTTTTTCCTACCTGTCTGTTCTTATTTGATCTTCCTGACGGGCATGCAGATCTCGCTTACGTAATCCTTGGATGAAGGATCCCCGGGAAGATAATTCTCGATATCGTAATCGGGGATCAATTCATATTCCGATACCGGAAGCCATTCTTTGTAGATCCGCTCCCACATTTCCTGGATGGCGTCGGGGGAAGGGCCAACGCATTTAAAGACTACCCATGTGTACTCCGGAATGTGAAGGATCTCAAAGCCCTCGGGCACCCCGTCCACATCCGATGCCTTGCAGCCGATGCCGTAACGGAACTCATCTCCGCCGGTCTTGTTCTGCTCGCAGACGCCCAGATAACTGGGAACCTTTCTGTAAGACTCGTTTTCAAAATATTCGCCCCAGAACTTCGGGATCTCCGTTTCGCTTGTTTCTGCGTGAAAAGTTTTTGCATGTACCAGAAGGTCCATTGCTTCCCATTTTTCGATTTTGTATTCCATGATCTGTCCTCCTTCGATTTGAATACGGACGGTATACCGGCTCATGAACTGAATGGGGCTTCCCTTTTTTGCCTGCATGGGCGAAACTCCGTGGAAGCGCGTAAAGGCTTTTGTAAAACTTTCGGGAGTTTCATAACCATAGCGCATCGCAACATCGATGACCTTTTCATCTCCGTTGACAAGATCCGCACCGGCCTGGGAAAGGCGCCTTTTCCGCAGATATTCCGTGGGCGACATCTCCATGAGCATGGAAAACGCTCTGTGAAAATGAAATACCGAAAGGTTCACGGCCGCTGCCACATCCTCCAATGTGACAGGCTCCGTCAGATGATCTTCCATGTACGCTATGGAGTTATTGATAGTCCTGATCCAATCCATTTTGGTATCCCTCCTTTCAAGAACGAGTATAGGTCTTCCGGGGATAAGAATCCTGTCCGGTCTTGCTTTGTTTTGTCTTCTTTTCTGTCTCCCGGATCCTCAGATACCAAAAGATGCAAGAGCCATATCCCAATACCGTTCCGGGATCGCCCGCCAGTCTGCTTCTCCCTCCGCGTCCGCGCAAAGATCATTAGCTTTCGTGAGGACCGCCATCTGGGAAACGTTCATTCCGCGAAGTACCGCCTTTGTTACCCGGTACCAGCCCGGAGCCCGTTTCGCCAGGTTTTCTGCATCCATTTCCGCGATGACTTTTTCCACATCATAAGTAAGTGTATGGAACTTGGTTTCCCATACGCCGTCATGTCCGTACAGCATCATAAACTGGGTCTTTCCGCCGCTCTTTAGGGGAACTCCCACGGATCCCGGATTGACAACGAGTTTTCCGTTCCGGGTGTAGGAAGATTGGATGTGAAAATGGGCACAGATCGTTAATTCCGTTTCCAGTTTTTTCGTCAGAGAATCGATGTAATCATAATCCTCCCGAAGGCTCTCGTTGGCCTTAAAGGGGGACCCGTGACAAATGGTAAATGGGGGCATGCCCTCATACTGCAGCCGCATCGCAATGGGCATCTGCTCGAATTCCCGGATCTGCTCCTCAGAGAGATGAACATAAGAATAATTCAGCATACCGGATCCGGATGTTCCGTCGATCCAGTTCCAGTCACCATGCTTCCCGTTTTTGTGATCGATCCAGTAGTTTTCCTTGTTGCCCCTGATAAACGTGCAGGGGTACTCTTCCCTTAACTTTGCGAGGCATTCCATGGTTTTCTCGGGATATGCCATCTCTCCGATGTAGTCGCCGAGGAAGAGAAACTCCTCCGCTCCCAGTTTCTTTGCCTCGTCAATGCAACGCTCCAGAGCAATGTGATTGCTGTGGATGTCCGCCAATACCGCTATCTTCAAGATCTGTTCTCCTTTTGGGTTATTATTCTACAATAAACCGCTTCGCGCTTTATTGTCAGCATTTGAAGTGAATGAGCCCCTTGGGCTTATTCAAGCTCAATAATAGGATGTTCCCATCCGCCCAAAAGTTCCATCTCGATCACATTCTAGGGTTCTTTTTCTACGGTCTCCACATCCCGGAAGCCAAGTTTTTGATAGCATTTATGTGCAGGCTCGTTGTTTTCAAAAACACCGATGGTAACCTTGCTGACACCCAGGATCTCGAAGGCATATTTCAGTCCCAGAGAAAGCATCTGCGTGCCATAACCACTTCCCCGCT
>JAFUUM010000276.1 GCA_017477805.1 Lachnospiraceae bacterium | reverse complement strand
GGATTGTGGATCATGGACTCCAGCATCTCCGTAGCAGTGATCATACGCTTGCCAAGCATACGGCACTTGGTGATCAGCTCTTTCTGGATGGCAGGCAGGTTCTCAAAAGGTACTTCCACGCCCATATCGCCTCGGGCAACCATGATGCCGTCACATTCTTCGCAGATCTCATCGATATTGTCGCAACCGGACTGGTTCTCGATCTTGGCGATGAGTTCCACGGAGTCGTCTTTGCCGTGAGCTTTCAGGAAATCATGTACATCCACAAGATCCTGCTTTACGGACACGAAAGAGCAGGCAATGAAGTCTACGTCGTTCTCTACGCCGAAGAGGATGTCGGATTTGTCCTGCTCGGAAAGGTAGATCTGCTTGATGTGCTTGCCGGGGAAACTCATGCTCTTCTTATTAGAGAGTGCTCCACCGTTTTCAATCTCTGTCTCAATATTGGTACCGTCAGCGGACAGTACCTTAAAGGACAGAAGGCCGTTGTTTAACAGGATGGTATCGCCGGCGCCCAGCTCATTGGCCAGGTTCTTATAGCTGACGGATACCTTTGTTTCGTCACCTTCCACGTTATCGGTGCAGAAGGTGAAGTGGTCACCGCTCTTTAAAGAGACGGAACCGTTCTTAAAAGTACCGATCCGGTATTCGGGTCCCTTGGTATCAAGAAGGATCGCGATGGGAAGTCCCAGTTCTTTCCGTACTTTCTTGATTCGGTTGATACGTGCTAAATGTTCTTCGTGATCACCGTGGGAGAAGTTCAGTCTCGCCACGTTCATGCCTGCTTTGCACAGTGCACGGATCATTTCCTCGGACTCGGAAGCCGGTCCGATGGTACATACGATCTTGGTTTTTCTCATGTAATACTCTCCATTTATTTCTTATATTATGTCGTTCGTCCTGCATATTATAAATACATTTGTCAAATGTCACAAGTGTGGACTTTTTCCTCAATTCTGCTATAATATGATTCACAAGACAGCCGATGAGCAAGATTAGGCCTGGCCCACTCTGGCGAATATAGGTTTAAGTAACCGCCCTATCCGGCCAAGGATGTGAGGGCGGTTACTTGCGTTTTACGAGCAAAATTATGAGAGTAACTACGTCTACCAACATAATGACAAACTGAATCAGTCCATCAACAGTGACATATCCCATAGACACCACCTCCTCCGCAAAACTCAGAGTGGGTGCTGCCAACCGTCCCATCGGCTGCCTTATGAATCACATTAATAATATGTTCAGCGAAATTCTTATAAAAGGTATTAAGTGAAGAATTGGCGACTTGCCTTGAAAAAGAATAGTACTGAATAAAGTAACGATATTACAGCACATCTTTCTTAAGAAATCAAGAACGATTTCGAAGAAATAAGATATCTGTTACAGAAAACTATTGAATATAGAAACAAAAAAGTGTAACATGTAATTTCGAAAATGATAATCAATTTCGATTTGGAGGATCGCAGTGGCGAAGAGTACTTATAAGACCAAGCAAAAAGAAGAACTCCTGACCTATATGAAAGACACCGCAAACGGTCATATCACCGCTGCAGATGTGTGCGAGTATTTCCGTCAGCGTGGAACCCCTATGGGCACGGCTACGGTCTACAGGCAGTTAGAACGCATGGTGGAAGAGGGTGTTGTCCAGAAGTACGTGGTGGATGAGAAGAGCCCGGCCTGCTTCCAATATGTGGATCGGGATGCCTGTGGGGACAAAGAAGTGTGTTTCCACTGCAAATGTGAGAAGTGTGGCAAGCTCATCCACATGCACTGCGATGAACTCATGAGTATCAGCTCTCATTTATATGAAGAACATGGTTTCGTACTGGATCCCAAACGCACTGTATTCTATGGATTGTGTGACCAATGCAGACCGACCACTAGATGATGTGGTTGTTATGTAAACGATTCAATATCGAAAATCAATCGAAACGGTATAACTCGAATCCGGAATGTGACGACAAAGTTGCATATCGGAAAATTGTATGGAGAAAATTGCAAGAATGGCACTCATTACATGCCGGGATCTGGCCCTTGGCTATGACGGCGACATTATCCTGAAAAACTTAAACTTTACGGTGAACGAAGGAGACTATCTTTGCATCGTGGGTGAGAACGGCTCGGGAAAGAGCACGCTCATGAAGACGCTTCTTCATCTCACTGACCCTATGGGAGGTGAGATCATCCTGGGAGACGGTCTTACGAGGAAAGAGATCGGGTATCTTCCCCAGCAGACCGTGGTCCAGAAAGACTTCCCGGCATCCGTAATGGAGATTGTTCTGTCCGGCTGTCAGGGACGCATGGGCAGACGGTTCTTTTACAACAAAGCAGATAAAGAACTGGCTCTTGAAAATATGCGACGTATGGAGATCGAGAATCTGGCAAATGCCAGCTACCGAAACCTTTCCGGTGGTCAGCAGCAGAGAGTCCTCCTTGCAAGAGCGCTTTGTGCCACAAGAAAGATCCTGCTCCTTGATGAACCCGTATCCGGTCTGGATCCCAAGGTGACGGCGGATATGTACCAGCTCATCAAGCAGCTTAATGAAGAAGGTACCACCATCATCATGATCTCTCATGACATCGAGGCAGCGGTAGGCTTTGCCAGCCATATCCTGCACATCGGCAAGAGAGTCTTTTTCGGAACCAAAGAAGATTACGCAAACAGCGATATCGGAAAGTACTTCCTTCTGCAGGAGCAGGAGATCCATGAAAATATCGAGGCGGCGTTGACGGAAGAAAATCGCGAGGAGGTGGGAGTATGACGCTATGGACGTATTTACAGTACCCCTTCGTGCGGTATGCACTGATCGTTGGCGTACTCATTTCTCTTTGTGCTTCCCTTCTGGGAGTGACACTTGTTTTAAAACGGTTTTCCTTCATCGGTGACGGCCTGTCTCACGTAGCCTTTGGCGCCATCGCCATCGCCAGCGTTTTGAAACTGACGGATCAGATGATCCTGGTGATGCCCATTACCATTATCTGCGCGGTGCTCCTTTTGCGCACCGGCCAGAATGCCAAGATCAAAGGGGATGCAGCCATCGCCATGGTTTCCGTTGGCGCTCTTGCCTTCGGTTATCTGCTGATGAACCTGTTCCCCACGTCAACGAACCTTTCGGGAGACGTGTGCACCACCTTGTTCGGATCTATCTCCATTCTGACCCTTCAGAGGGCGGATGTGGTCTTTACGGTGGTGATGTCCATCGTTGTCATCGCCGTATTTGTCCTTGTGTACAACAGGATCTTTGATGTCACCTTTGATGAGAATTTTGCAAGAGCGGCGGGAACGAGAGTTGACCTGTATAACCTGCTGATCGCCGTGATCATCGCTGTGATCATCGTTCTTGCCATGAACCTTGTGGGATCCCTTTTGATCTCAGCACTGATCATTTTCCCGGCGTTGTCGGCCATGCGGCTCTATCACAGCTTTAGGTCCGTGACCGTATTTTCGGCAGTGATATCCGTGATCTGTGCGCTTACGGGCATGATCCTGTCCATACTGGCGGGAACCCCTGTGGGTGCGACCATCGTTGCAGTGGATGTTCTTGTCTTTGCCTGCTGCACCCTGATCGGAAAGGCGGTGGGTAGAGCATGACCATCTGCCTGGAAGAGATCTGCAAATCTTATGACGGAAAGCCCGTGTTTGACCACTTGAATTCCAACCTCGAATGGGGCAGGTGTTACCTGATCACCGGTCCGGGTGGATGCGGAAAATCCACCTTTCTGAAGATCTTTATGGGGACGGTAAAGCCCGATAGCGGAAGAGTGCGGAGGATGGGAGATTATAAGTATCCAACGCTGCAGAGCGCATACGTATCCCAGCACGGAGAACAGTTAAATCCCAAGAAGAACGCCCTTTGGAACGTGTGCAAAGCCCATCGGAAAGTGGCAAAGGGACGGGCACAGGAAGAACTGGAGCTGTTCCTTACCCCGGAGGAGATCAAGGCTCCCGTGGGAAGCCTGACGGAAGTTCAAAAACGTTTTGTGGAGATCGTGCGGGCCTGCGTGATGCCTGCGGATTTTCTGGTATTCGATGAACCTTTTTTCGGCATGAGTCCGGAAGAGAAAAAGAAAGCCCTGGATTACATTCTGGAGATCCGGGGAAACAGACCCCTCCTTGTCGCAGCGGAAGAGGCGACAGATCTTGATTTTGCAAAGAGGATCATCCTCGGCTGAAGTATGGCCGTGGATGATCTTTTTTCATGCCAAAAAATGATTGGAAAACAATTGTATGAAATATTCAGACAAGTTATAATAAAACGGAGTGTAGTTTCGCAAAAGGGGGACTGCTGTTGTGAAAGACGGCTCCATAGTTTTTTCAGTACTCGGAACCCGTGGATCGGGTCCCGCCAGCGGGGAGAACCAAAAAGAATACGGACTTGCAACATCCTGCTATGTTGTGGAGACAAAGGATGCCCTCATTTATCTGGATGCGGGCTCCGGCATGGCGAGTGCGGATGCGGACCGCGTTCGGGAAGGAAAGCAGGTAGTTGTCCTGCTGACCCATCCGCATACGGATCATCTTCTGGGACTTCCGTTTTTGCCGGCGCTTCACGATCCCGGGGAAACGGTTACGCTGATGGCTGCAAAGCGGGGTGACATGGGTGCAAAACAGCAGGTGGACAGATTATACAGCTCGCCGCTTTGGCCCTGCCTGATGGAGGATCTGCCGGCCAAACTGGTCTACAAAGATCTTGTGATGTCGGAGAAAACGGAAACTTTTCAAATCGGTGACGTCACAGTGGAATACATGGAGGGGAATCATCCCGGTGGCAGCACCGTATACGCCCTTAGCTATGAGGGGAAAAGACTGGTGTACGCAACGGATTTTGAGCACCTGGATCTTTTGCCGGAGATGCAGCCCAATAAAGCACCGGTAGCCTGCGGCGACACCGCATGGAAGAGGCTCGTGGAATTTGCGAAAGATGCGGACCTGATCCTGTTTGATGCTCCCTATACGGATGCGGAATACGAACGGAAAAAGGGTTTTGGTCATTCCACCACGGAAAAGGCCGTGGAACTGCAGAAAGTAACTTCGGCAGGTAAAGTTCTGATCTCGCACTATGAAGTCCGGAAAACGGATGAAGAACTGCGGGAACTGGAAAAGAAGTATGGAAATCCCCAAGTGCTTTTTACAAAGCAGGGGATGAAGATCGAGTTATAAAACAGGGGGACGGAACATGCTTAATTACACGCTCGACCAGCTTGTTCGGACAACAGTCTGGCTGACGGCGGAAAGAAATATCGACTCGCTTCTGGAAAAGATCCTGGAGGAAGCAATGAAGATCACCGCCAGTGACGGTGGAACGGTGTACACCCTGGAAGATGACGGAATGCTCCATTTCCGAAGCTCCATTACGAAATCCAAAGGGATCAACAAGAGCACCGGAAAAGGTAACATGGACATCCCTCCGGTTCCGCTTGAAAGAAAATACGTAGTGGCCAATGCGGTCATGGATCATGTGCGCATTAACGTGGCGGATGTTTACCACGACAATAAGTACGATTTCAGCGGCGCCCAGAAATATGATGCATTCAACAGTTATCACACAACCTCCATGATGATCATTCCCATGGAGGATGAAAAGGGGAAGGTAAACGGCGCACTGCAGCTGATCAATGCCCAGGATGAAACCGGTAACGCGATCCCCTTTGACAAGGAACAGGAAGACCTGATCGCGGCACTGGCCTCCCTGACGGCAGTCAGTCTGAACAATCAGAAACTTTCCAAGGATGTTTACGACATCTTGCATTCCTTTGTGCAGGTCATGGTGGGGGCCATCGATATGAGAACCCCCTACAACGCTAACCACACAAAGAGTATGGTGCGCTACGGCGAGAGGTTCGTCGCCTGGTTGAATGCCAGCGACTCCGAATGGAAGATTCCCGAAGAGAAGATCGATGCTTTTCTGATGAGCATCTGGCTTCACGATATCGGAAAACTCATCACTCCCTTAGAAGTCATGGATAAGGCCACAAGGCTTGGATCCAAAGAGGATGACGTGATGCACAGGATCAGTACCGGAAGACTGATGGAGCGGATCCGCGCATTAGAGCATCCCGAGGAAGCAGAGGATGCAAAAGCAGCCATCGAAGCCCTGGACAAAGCCCAGGAGCTGATCCAGAAGGTAAACAGTGCCGGCTTTTTGCAGGACGAAGTCCTTGCGGAAGTGGAAGAGATCACAAAGATCACCTGCCTCACGGAAGCGGGAGAGCGGGTACCCTTATTCACACCGGAGGAGCATGTCTCTATCACGGTGAGAAAAGGAACGCTGACGGACGAAGAACGTTCCATCATGCAAAGCCATGTATCCGATACCGCGCGGATGCTGACGAAGATGAAATTCCGTGGCGATTACGCCCAGGTGCCTGCATGGGCATCGGCGCACCACGAACTCTTAAACGGCAGGGGATATCCCGATCACAAGTCTGGAGATGAGATCCCCAATGAAGTCCGGATCCTGACCATCATCGATGTGTACGATGCGCTGACAGCAGAGGACCGGCCTTATAAGCCACCCATGCCCGTGGAGAAAGCTGTTGGCATCCTCGACAGCATGCGGGATCACGGCGAGATCGACGGCGACATCCTTGAGATGTTTAAAGAAAGCAAGGCCTGGGAGAAAAAGAGCGAATAAAAAGCTGAATTACTGTGTGGGGGAACATGGGAAAACAGTCTGAAGGGAAGGAGATCGAGATCTTCGGCGCGGTCATGCATGTACTGCTGGTCGTCGGAATGATCATCTCTTTGACCATTCACGACAACCGAATAGCGAATGCACCTGTGGAACGCGGTGTGGACGTAGCGACAGCAACGGCTTCGGAAGAGGTTGTGGCTTCGGGAGAAGCAGTGACTGCGGAAGAAACTGCGACTGCTGAAGAAACTGTGATTGCGGAAGCGGCTGTGACTGCGGAAGAGACAGCGGCTTCGAAAGAGGCAGTGGCTGCGGTAGGGGAGAAGTCCGGTGACGCTGAGGTTTCTTCCTCTGTAAGCGGAGAGGCTGCAGCCGGCAAGAATGAAAGCACCACGGATACGAAGAACGAAACCGGTACGAGTTCGAGTGTCACTGCGGAAACAAAGAACGAGAGTGCATCCAATGTGGCCGCTAACACAGATTCGAAGTCTGAAGACAAATCTGATACCAAGGTAGAGGAAACCACAGACAGTAAGACTAAAACAGACACCAAGGTGGACGAAAAAAACGACAGTAAGACGGAAACAAACACCACAGTAGCCGATCAGACGGATAATAAGATCGACAACAAATCGGAAGACAAGACCGACGCAAAAAACGACGATCAAAAATCCGAGAAAAAGAAAGACAAGAGTACAAGTAAAGGAAGCAGCAGTAAGAATTCGATCCTGCAGGATATCATTACAGGATATGTGGGATTCCGGATCTGGGATCATGTGGAATACATTGATGACATGACAGTCTATCACCTGAAAGACACCACGGAATTTGATCCCGGATTTTACAAGGATCTTTACGGGGACGTATTAGGAGAACACGGATTTGTCTCCTACGAAGATATGCTGAAGCATTACGAACAGTACGGACGGGAAGAACTCCGCTACACCACCAAAGAGTCCTATGAGACCGTAACAGAGACGGAGGAAAACACCTCGGATCAGTCAAATGCCGACGCTGGGAAGAAAGAGACCGAAGTTGTTACCGACGTTTACGAATTTGTGATCGACTCCGTCAATTATGACGGAAAAGCATGCAATGATTACAACTGCAACATGAACAACGGTCAGCCTGTAAGAGTCGCTTACGAGTTTACCTATAGACTCGATGCCAAGGGACCGCAGCAGGAACTGCTTTCCGCGAAACTGGCAGAGGGAGAACCGGCAGGCTTTGGGCTTACCCTGAAATTTGGGACCGCGGGGGATACGGTTACATTTTCCTGGGTGACTTTCAATAGCTTAACAGCCGGAAAAACGCCTGACAGATCCGGAAGCGGATTCATCAGCGGCGTAACAACAAGTGGAAAACCGGTACGGGTAACATTCCGGTATCGGATCCAATAAATTCATTAGCACTCATTTATACAAGGGAGAGAAAGAAATGGAAACAAAAAACAAGGGGGGGAAGACGCTGATCATCGTCGGGATCATTCTGGCGCTGGTCGTCATTGGCGTGATCGTTGCCCTTCTTTCCATCCGTGGCAGCAAATTAAAAGCTACCACCATGCGGTTACTGCGTCGTGTCAACGTGGTAACTCTGGAGGATGAAAAGGGTAATGCCAAGGCCATGACGGACAACATGAAGCTCCAGAACGGTAACGCGCTGAGCACGGAAGCCGATTCTATGGTGTCCGTTGGTCTGGATGATTACAAAGTCGTAACGGTGGAAGAAAATTCCCGTGCAGAGTTTTATCAGCAGGGAAAACAGCTGGAACTGGCGTTGACCAAAGGCAGTCTGTTTGTCGACGTATCACAGCATCTTGCTGACGATGAGTCCTTCGATGTCAGAACTGCGACAATGTCCGCAGGTATCCGTGGCACCACCATCTACTTTATGGAGAACCCGGATGGCACCTGGTCTTTGTACCTGATCTCCGGTAAACTCCACGTTCGCGGTCATAACCCGGTAACGAACGAGGAGAAAGAAACGGATGTTGTAGGCGGTTATAAGCTGACCGCTTATACCTTCGATGACAGAGAAGTGGACAGTATCGTTTTTGTCATCGAAGAATTCAGCGAAGAGGATATGCCTCTGCAGCTCTTACAGGAACTGGCACTCAACGAAGATGCCCTTGCAAGAGCAGAACTGGAGACCGGTTATGATGCTGAGCTGATCCTGGAACTGGCCAACGGAAATGTCTCTATCGTAGAACCTTCGGAAACGGAGACGGTTGAGACTGAGACCGAAACGGAGACCGAGACCGAATCCATCGATGAAGGCGAGGGTGAAGGCGAAGACGGGGAAAATCCTGAAGAAGAAAATCTTGAGGAAATTGAGGAAGAGGAAGAACAGACTACCGATCGTAACACTGTTGATCAGAACGAAGATGTATCCGACGACGATGACAACGATACTGACCTGACGGATGAAGAGTCCGAAGCTACGGAAGAGATCGATGACGGTTTCAAACTGTCCGATTATGTGGACTACATCGATGAAAACGGAGTTTATCATCTGAAGGACGGTACCCTCTTCGATCCTGCATTCTACAGAGAGATGTACGGTGAGATTCTGGAGGAGAATGGTTACATTTCTGATGAAGATCTGCTCAGACATTATCTGGAGTACGGTAAAGACGAAAAGCGTTTTGCCAATCAGGAAGATTACGATGCTTTCACCGAAGAGTATCTGAGGGAAAAGAGAGCAAGAGAAGAGGAAGAACGGAAAGCGAGAGAAGAAGCGGAAGAGCAACAGGCGGAAGAAGATGTTGCGAGTCAGGCTTCTGTGGAGCTTGAAACATTCGTTCCGCTATCGTATGAGTTAACATTTTATTACCAAACCGCATCCCCGGATGCAGATGAAATGTTGGCAAATGGTCAGAATTTTGTCAGTGAAGGGGATACAGGAACTGTTACAGCGCGAGTTATGACAGACGGTGATGGTAATTTCTTGCGTATAGACAGTGTTGATCCGAATCCCGTTTCAGCTAACCTAACATATTCAACATATAATGATTATGCTGAGTGGGATATTAACCTGTCATCATTACTCGCGAATGTAAGTGCTCAAGATTACAATGGACAGAATCTGATATCCAATGTCAGGGTGGCCGCAACATCGGTGACTAGTGAAAACAATTACTATACATATAGTGTTCGCGTGACGGTGCACCGATAAAGTGTTATTGCAATACTGTATAATGGTGAGTAAGACAATAAGAATATCTCACGTGGGAAATTTTCTATGAAAAATGGGCTTTCGAAGAAAATGACTATTGTTTTGGTAGTCAGTATATCGCTTATTGCCGTCATCAGCGTTGTGGTCGCATTGCTGGTGGTGAGGAACAACAAACTCACCGCAACCTCCATGCGGCTTCTTCGCCGGGTCAACGTGGTGACGTTGGAAGATGCTAACGGCAAAGAAAAAGCCATGACCGACAACATGAAACTCCAAAACGGAAACGCCCTGAAGACAGAGGCAGATTCCATGGTGTCCGTTGGTCTTGATGATTACAAAGTGGTTACCGTGGAAGAAAACTCCAGAGCGGAGTTTTATCAGTCGGGAAAACAGTTGGAACTGAATTTGACGGAAGGAAGTCTCTTTATTGACGTTTCTCAGCACCTTGCGGATGATGAATCCTTCGATGTTCGGACTTCCACCATGACCGCCGGTATCCGTGGTACGACGATCTACGTCAATCAGAATGAAGATGGAACCTGGACCATGTACCTTGTCTCCGGAGCACTTCATGTGCGTGGACAGAATCCGGATACTTTGGAAGAGGCCGAAACGGATATCGTTGGTGGACAGAAAGTCACAGCCATTACGTTCAGTGACCGGGAGACGGAAACCATTATCCTTCGAGTGGAAGAGTTCTCGGAAGAAGATATGCCTCTGAAACTTGTTGAAGAACTCGTGGCAAATCCGGATGCACTGGAAAGAGCGGGAAGCGAGACCGGATTTGATGTGGAGAAGATCGCAGAGCTTGCGGGAGTGACCATTGAGCCTGATCCGAATACCGAGACCGAATCACCGACCGAAACGGAAACCGTAGAGACAGAGACCGCATCTTCCGAAGAAGAGGACGAAGACGGTGACGGTGAAAACGGAGAACAACCGGAAGGCGAAGGCGACGGTGAGGGGGAAGAAGTTCAGGAAGAAGATGATAACCTGATAAATAACACCAACAGGAATCAAAACGAAAATGTTTCGGAAGATGGTGACACAGAAGGTGATGAATTGACGGCAGAAGAATCCGAAGCAACACAAGAATCCGAAGAAGGCTTCAATCTCAAGGATTATCTGGACTACATCGACGAAGACGGCATTTGGCATCTGAAGGACGGAACGCTTTTTGATCCCAATTTCTACCGGAGCATGTACGGTGAGATCCTGGAAGGTGATGGCTTCGTCACCGACGAAGACTTGCTGAAGCATTACCTGGAATACGGTAAGACCGAAAAACGTTTCACGACCCAGGAAAGCTACGATGAATTCACAGAGCAGTATCTTGCTGAAAAACGTGCCCGGGAAGAACAGGAGAAGAAAGAACGGGAAGAACATGAAGAGTGGGAACGCCAGCGACAGCAGGAACAGTCCTCCGGAAATTCTTATGTATGCAGATTTGTATTCCATGCTAATGGTAATGGCGGTGGTTCCTTTAGTCCGGAAGGGATAGATTTGCCTGACGGAAACTGGATCCATGCGTATATAATTGAAAACTCCTTGAGTTATCAGATCGCGGTTATTGGCGATGACATAGAAAATATTGTTGCAGAAGGAACGATACCAAATGATGAGGAAGAAATAACATATACCTACACGTATTGATGATATGAAACAGGGATGGCAACGCCATCCCTGTTCTATACAGGAAAATGGGGAAGAGATGGATAAGAAAACAGGGGGGAAGAAGATCTGGATCTCGGCCGGGATCGGTATTGCCGCAGTGGTCGTTATCGGTGTGATCATTGCTGTTTCTGCTATTTCCCAAAACAATAAATTAAAAGCAACCACCATGCGGCTTCTTCGCCGGGTCAATATTGTTACTTTGGAAGATGCCAACGGCAAAGAAAAGCCCATGACGGATAATATGAAGCTCCAAAACGGAAACGCTTTGAAAACGGAAGCGGATTCTATGGTGTCCGTAGGTCTTGATGAGTTCAAGGTCGTGACTGTGGAAGAACAGTCACGTGCGGAGTTTTATCAATCCGGAAAGAAACTGGAATTGAATTTGACAGAGGGAAGTCTCTTTATCGATGTTTCTAAGCATCTGGAAGATGATGAATCCTTTGATGTCCGGACATCTACCATGACTGCCGGTATCCGGGGGACGACGATCTACGTCAATCAAAATTCCGATGGAACCTGGACCATGTATCTGGTGTCCGGAGCCCTTCATGTTCGGGGCCGCAACCCCGAAACAAAAGAAGAAAAGGAAGCGGATATCGTGGGCGGTCAAAAGGTGACTGCTATCACTTTTAATGATCGGGAGACAGATACAATCATTCTCCGGGTAGAGGAATTTACCGAAGATGAGATGCCGCTTCAACTCATCAATGAACTGGTTGAGAACGAAGATGCTCTGCAACGCGCAGCAGAGGAAGCAGGCTTTGATTCGGACCGGATCCTGGAACTGGCCGGTGTGACAATGACTGATGAAGAAAATGATGATGACGTGACGGATCAGGAAGCTGAAACGGAGATTGGGGCAGAGACGGAAACCGCGTCGGATGAGGCAGACGAAGATGACGATAATGATGACAGCGCCATCGAAGGGGAAGAGATCATCGAGGGTGATCCTGTTCATGAGGAATTGTCTGAGGAAGAAGTCGTTACCGATGAGGTGGCAGAGGAGGAAGAAGAGGAACTGACGGAGGAAGAATCCGAAGCCACGGAAGAAATCGTCGATGGTTTTATCCTCTCTGATTATGTGGATTACATCGATGAAAACGGAGTCTATCATTTAAAGGACGGAACCACCTTTGATCCCGCGTTTTACCGTCAGATGTACGGTGAGATCCTGGAGCAGGAAGGCTATGTTTCCGATGAAGATCTGCTGAAGCATTATCTGGAATACGGTCAGAGCGAAGAACGTTTCACGACTCAGGAAGAATACGACGAGTTTACGGAAGAGTATTTGAGGGAAAAGGAAGCGCGGGAAAAAGAGGAACGGGAAGCGGAGGAACAGGCAGAACAGCAGGAAGAAGAACAACAACAGGATCCGCCTGCGAATACAACGGAAGAAGAACTGCCTTATATTGTATATCTCACCAATTACGTGAATGGGGTTCAGACCAGCGCCGGAGATGCAAATGCCGGTCGTGGTTATCAGATTGTGTCAATAACGGAAAGCCAGGACGGCGTCGGCCGTATAAGGATCACCAACCAGGATACGGGTGAAATCACCTATCGATACGATACTCCGACGATCACAGTTACATGGGTGATCAATACGGTTTGCTCACCGCTTGATCCCCAGCAACCTGACACGTATTCCGAACAACGCACAGGTACGTTAACATTCGATGTACAGGATCTGATCGAGAATAAGGAGAATATGTCGGATACAAAAATGATCGAAGTGAGTTGTACGGGCAATGACCAACAGCCCTATACGAATACATTCTCCACAACACTCCATTTAGTGGCAGATTAAAGGAAAAATACTTATGAAAAAGAAAACTGCGAATAAAAAGCTTTATACGGTAGTATTGCCCATTGTCTTATCGGCGGTGCTGGCACTTTTGTGTCTGGCGGGGATCTTAAAGCGCCCCGACAGATGGATCCAGGACACTTTGTATCAGGAGGAAAAGGCCTGGAGCGGCCGCATCGTTGTCATCGGTATCGATGAAAAGGCCCTCTCAGAGATCGGACCTTATCAGACCTGGGGGAGAGGTGTTGTGGCCTCCGCCTTGGAAGTCCTGGCGGCAGATCCCGAGCATATGCCGG
>JAFUUM010000275.1 GCA_017477805.1 Lachnospiraceae bacterium | reverse complement strand
TTGATCTGTACGGATTTGGACTTGATGTCGCCCATTACGATGGCACTTGCGTCCAGAATGACAGGGCCGTGTACATCGATGTCACCCTTTACAGCACCTGCGATCACTGCGCTGGTACCATAGATGTTACCGATGATGATGGAGTTCTGACCGATCTTCAGGCTGCCTTCGCTGCGAACTTCGCCGGTGATGCGGGCCTTCTCGGTATAGAACTCAGCAGCTTTGGAGTTACCGGTGATGGAACCGGAAACGTTAAGCTTACCCATGATATCGATATTACCCTGAACGGTTCCTACCACATCCAGAGAGCCTTCGGAGCTGATGTCACCTTTGATGGCCATGCCTGCGGTAACGATAGCGGTCTCATCTGCTACGGGATGGGAAGCAACAGGGGTGCTGAACAGTTTCTCCGTTGCAAAGGAATCATCTGCAGCTGCTGCAGGCTCTGCGGTCTCTACGGTCTCAGCAGCCTCTTCTGCTTTAGGCTCTTCGCCGATGATCTCGTCCAGGTTCATCTGATCCAGCATCTTGCTCAGATCTTCTGCGTTATCGGGAGCACTTACTGCTTCCTCTGCAAGACCTTCTACCTCAGCATTAACTGCCTCTGCACCTGTGGTGGCCTGCTCGTCTACCGTAGTGGACAAATCCTCTTTCAACTCTGAAAAGAAACCCATTTTGTTATCCTCCGTTTGTTCTGTTCTTTTTCTACTCATTCTTCGTTCTGTGCTGAATGAGCGGTGTTTCTTCTGTTATGGGCATAAACCTTACATTTCCCATGGCTTCCAGCTTTTCGATCACGCGCGGGAGCGCCTGGACCGTGGATGCTTTTTCATCGGTGTCGTGCATGAGGATGATACATGTTCCTTCGCACTTTGCCACCCCTCGCATCACGTTGTTTACGATGGTGTCGGCCGAGACGGAACCCTGCCTGGAATCATAACTGTCTACGTTCCAGTCAAAGTACGTGATATCGCGTTCTTCGAGGATCTCGAAGAAGCGGTCCATATTTGTGCGGCTGACGGTATTGCTGCTGCCACCGGGGAAACGATAAAATCTACTTTCCACACCTGTTTTATCATACAAAAAAGCTGCCAATTTATCAAGGTCAGCCGTAAAAGCATCTTCGGATGCATAAATCTGGGAATAATTGTGGCTGTAAGAGTGCATTCCCAGGGTATGGCCCTCTTCCACGATGCGCTTATAAAGCAGGTCGTACTTATCCTCCGGCTTTCCGAGAACAAAGAAAGTGGCCTTGATGTGATGAAGCTCCAGAATGTTCAGGATAGTGTCCGTCCTGCTGCTGGGTCCGTCGTCGAAAGTCAGGTACACATTCAGGTACTGACCATCCGCGGGATTCTCGGGCTGTGGATTCGTTGTATTGCCCTGATCTGTTGTTCCCGTCCCGTTTGCACCGGAACTGTCAGATACCGAGGCGGTAACACCGGAGTTTGCGTTGTTCTCTTCGTTTCCGGCCGGGTTTTCCGCCCCCTCTGCAGGAACCGCTTTTTCCATATCCCGCAGCTGTTCTTCCGTGTTGAAGAGATCCTGTTGCAGGCGGGTGATCTGATCCTGCAGATCTGCCATCTCCGCCCGGTAGCCACGACCCCGAAGGCCAAGCACCGTACAGGATGCTGCCAGAAGGATGGGGATCAGGATCCCCACGGCAATGAGGGTCCGCTTGATCCGCTTTGCCCGCTTGATCCGATATGTACTTGTAAGTCTGATCTCTTGTTTCTCTGTTACTGACATAAATCCAATAGTTCTTTAAAATCCGAGATCACGTGATCCGGCGCTTTCACGCTGCCAAATCCGTAATCCGCAAATATGATGGGAACTCCCGCTTCCACGCAGGCATCCGCATCCCCCTGGGTATCTCCCACGTAGGCGGGAGCCTTCAGGCCGTGTTTGTCCGCCAGATAGCGGATGTTTGCACCCTTGCTCACGGGTCTGTCCCCGAAGCACAGGGTATCCGTGATATACGCTTCGATCCCCAAGTCCTTCATACAGACTTCGATGTAACCGCTCTGGCAGTTGCTGACGATAAAAAGGGGCATCTTCTTACTGAGTTCCCGGATGGTCTCCACCACATGGGGATAGACAGTGCCAGGCTCTTCCAGCAAAAGATCGTTTTCATACCCCATGCACTTTTCCGAAAAAACATCGGCCATACCGGGATCCAGTCCCGGAAACAAGGTGTTAAAGATCACATCCATGGGTCTTCCAAAGAGGTTTTGTAATTCCTCTCCCGTAACATGCTTTTCAAGACCCATCTCGTCGATGATGGTGTTCCAGGCTTTTGCCGCTACCTCTACGGAATCCCAAAGGGTCCCGTCCACATCGAAGATCAGGCTGTCAACTTGCAGGGTGCTCATGAACGATAATCTCCGTTGATCTTTACGTAATCATAAGTAAGGTCGCAGCCCCAGGCTTTCCCTTCACCCTCGCCCTGATGAAGATCGATCTCAACGCGGATCTCATCTTCTTTCAGAATGTCTGCTGCGATCTCCTCGGAGAAAGCTGTGATGGCGCCGTTTTCGCATACCGTCAGCTCGCCGGCTTCGGAAGCCATAACGATGGATGCTTTGCTGATGTCATAGTCCGCATCCGCATACCCCATGGCACAGAGGATACGTCCCACGTTGGCATCTTGTCCGAAAAGGGCACACTTAAAGAGGTTGGAGCAAACAACACTCTTGGCTACGGTGAACGCACACTCCTCGGTGGGTGCGCCGGCGCAGGAAACTTCCAGCAGTTTGGTGGCGCCTTCGCCGTCTGTTGCCAGCATTCTCGTCAGGTTCATCATGACGATGTATAGGCCCTTTTTGAAGATCTCGAATTCTTTGGAACCCTCTTCAACCGTAACGTTACCGGCAGTTCCGTTTGCCATGACGATGACCATATCATTTGTTGAAGTATCGCCGTCAACGCTGAGGCAGTTGTATGTTTTCCGAACCACTTCATCCAGAGCCTTCTGCAGCACCTCATGGGCGATCATGCAGTCGGTGGTGATGAAGTTCAAAGTAGTTGCCAAGTTGGGATGGATCAGGCCGCGTCCCTTGGCCATACCGCCGATAATGCAGACTCTCTCTCCCAGCGAGAACCTGACTGCGATCTCCTTGGGTACGGTATCCGTGGTCATTACGGCTTTTTCCGCTTCCAGATGACGGTCTACGGACATACCGCGGCACAGTTCGGAGATGTTCTCTTCAATGGGCTCGATGGGCAGGATCTGTCCGATCACGCCGGTGGAAGCCACCAGTACGTTCTGGGGATTTACCCGGAGGCATTTAGCTGCCAGTTCACACATCCGCTCTGCTTTTTCGATGCCATCGGGAGTTCCCGCATTGGCATTTTTGCAGTTCATGATCACCGCACTTGCGATGCCGTGGGACTTCTTTAAATGATCCGCGGTGACAAGAACGGGAGCCGCTTTCACCTTATTTGTTGTAAATACGGCTGCGGTCTCCGCGGGCATCTCGCTGTAGAGAATGCCCAGGTCGTTCTTCTCCGGATTGGGATGAAGACCGGTATGCATACCGTTTGCCTGAAAGCCGTAGGGTGCACAGGCACCGTATTCTACGTATTCATAGCCTTCGAACTGTTGCAGTTTTACTTCTTTGCTCATACTGTTTTCCTTTTCCTAATGTGCTTTGCATCAAAGAGGCGACACCCGCGGATGCCGCCCCTTTGGAACTTACTTCCTATCTTGCTTCTTACTTTCTTTCCTTCAGCAGATCTCTGATCTCCGTCAGCAGAACTTCTTCCTTGGAAGGTTCTGCCACAGCTGTTTCCTCAGCCTCTTTCTGTTTCTTTAACTTGGCTGCAGCTTCGGACATCTTGTTCATGCCCTTAACGATCAGGAACATGACAAATGCCATGATCAGGAAGTTGATGATGGCAGCGATGAAGTTACCGTAGGTGATCACTGCTCCTCCCACGGTCACGCTGAGCGCCGTAAAGGACTCTGCTCCTGCAAAGATACCGATGAGAGGCATCAGGATATCCGCTACCAGGGAATCCACAATGGCTTTGAAGGCAGCACCGACGATAACACCGACTGCCATATCCATTACATTACCTTTGGCAATAAACTCTTTAAACTCTCCGAAAAAACCTTTCATGTCTCCAACCCTCCCAATGTTTGTCTTCAGACCTTACAGGTCCTGCTTTTTGGCGCTGTCGCACCATTACATAGTATAGCAGTTGAGCCGGCTTATGAAAAGAAAAATGTTGCTTGCCTGAGCCAAAAAACTATGATATATTTATCGAGTGCCAAAAAGTCGGCGTGTCGGAACTGGCAGACGAGGCAGACTCAAAATCTGTTGATGGCAACATCGTGTGGGTTCGATTCCCACCGCCGGCATTGTACTTTCTAGTAAATACAAGCCTTGTAGACTTCGGAAAGGGGTAAGTTAGGGGGTAAGTTGATGATAGAGGCATCAATTTCCCGCATTCTTGACTTGTCCCTTTCTGTTTTTGTATATACTACTTTGTTTGTTTCTGGCAAATGACCGATAAGCGCTGCTCTTTCTTCGGCAGTCAAATGCAGTTTGTTAATCAGCACATTCTGATTGTATGACTTCCGAAGCGTATGCACTCCCGTAGGCAATCCAAGATGAGTAGCAATGGTATGTAAGGCAGAGTTAACACCCTTTGTGTTAACCCTTTTTCCATTAGCATTTACAAAGAGATATTCGGACTTGGTGTGATGCTTTTGGTAAGTCTTAATCAACTCCAAGACAGCTCGGATGTTTGCATCTATCGGGAAATTTCTTCCTTCCGTTTCCTCTGCATCTTTCTCATTCTTGGTGTAGTCTACATCCACAAAGCCCTCTGGTCTTTCAACCTGCTGGGAATGAATCCAGATATGCGTATCTGAAATATCCTCCCATTTCAGGGCACATATCTCTCCCACTCTCATGCCCGTATATGTCGCCAAGAGGACAGCATGGAGATTGTACTCTTTCATCTTTCGGTGAGTCCGATGCAGGCACGAACAGGTATATTTGACCAATTCGTCTGTCTCTTCCTGAGTGATGAAGTTATCCTTTTTCTTTCTGGAAAGCCGTTTTTGATATGTCTTGATGTTGATGGTCAATACGGGGTGTTCTCCCGTATAGATGCCCTTACCAATGGCATAATCAAACAGCATTTTGATGCTTCCCCGAAGATTGGATATATCTCCTTTTGTCGGATGGGTGCTGGCATACTCGTGGAAGAATTCAATAATGTCTTGCCTAGTCACCTTCTGAATGTCTGTATTGCCAAAGCGCTCGATGAAGCCAGACTTATTAAGATTAGACCTATGCTTCCGCACGGTCGCCTCTTCGTTTTCCTTTTCCTTGACGCAATACTCGTAAGCCATCTCACAAACATTCTTAACTGCATTCTTCGATGACCCGCCAAAGGTATAGTATTCCAGAATCTTCCGTTCAAGGGCTTCCTTTGTCTTTGCCGTCAGCCATCTCCTACCTGGCATTTTGGTTTTCCACAATCCTTGCGTTTCGCTATAGTGGATAGATCTCGGTGTACCATCTGCCGTGATATGAAATTCATTCACGGTTTTTTCAATGTTCATTTTGTTCTCCTGTTCCGCTAACAAGACACCTCTAAGAATAATAGGTGAATACACAGCGGTCAGCAAGTATTCTTTTTGTTTTTCGTTCAGTAAGGCTGCTGTCTGTCTCTCATACATTTACACCAGCCCCTTCCCACTTGGGACAGCAGTATTGTCCTGCCGTCTATGCATCTCTCGGATGAGAGAACGTTTACTGATGCCTGTGATGCGTTCCACCTGCGCATAGGACTGTCCCTGTGCATGTAGTTCCATTGCATGATCCATCTGATAAGTCGTGAATTTGGGCTTTCTACCGTCTCTGTAGCCTGGTCTCAGCCTTGCTGCAACTCTGCCCTCTGACATACGCTCATGGATCATGTCTCTCTCGTACTCGGCAAAGCAGAGGAAAATGTTACGGATGAGCTTTCCGGTCAACGAATTGTCCAGCACTCCCATATTCAAGACATTCACGGTGACACCTCTGTTGATGAGTTCTTCACACAGCTCCATGCCCTCAGAGGCCGTCCTAGCGAACCTGTCCAGTTTCGTTACCATCAACTCGTCACCTGCCTGCAAAGAGCCTACAAGGGCTGTGAAAGCCGGTCTATCCATCGTAGTGCCTGTATAGACTTCTTCCACTACCTTATCTGCTCCTGCCTGCAGAAGTTGTTTTTTCTGTGACTCCAAAGATGTATTTGTTTCCTGAGATTTTGTTGATACTCTAGCGTATCCAATTTTCATAATCGTGTCCTTTCCGTGGCACCTATTTTTGGCACCATCATGCGTGTGTTATTTGTTAAAGTGGCAAAGTATGCCATCAGTTTCGATTTATGGCACCATTTATCCGTCTGGTGGCGTCTTCATACGAAAAGCATTTCTGATGAGGAATGCAATAGACCCCCTCTTTTGTGCTCCTCTATATATAGGAAAATAGGGCTAAAAAATAGTCGGATATGAATGTATTTCCTAGAAATATATAGTGAGACTTTTTTCATCAAAAAAAATGACCATGCTATTTAGTCTGATAACAAGCTTTTGGAATTATCTTCAAACGAATAATAGAAGCCATTGAACATCTTTTGCCAAAACCGTATAATAATCAGGGAAATACAAGAAATTGGAGCCTACATGAAAGAAGGAAACCTAACCCAGAACAGGGTTCACTTAAAAGAGCACGAATATGCAACTGTAAAAACGCTACTTAAGAACGGGTATGATGTAGAATTGATACCGCCATCCGAAATAAAAGGGTTGCGCATGCCAGATATTATGCTTCAAGGAATTCCGTGGGAAATGAAATCACCACA
>JAFUUM010000274.1 GCA_017477805.1 Lachnospiraceae bacterium | reverse complement strand
TCTGCGGCATCCCGCTTCATCCTCGTCTTCGCTCTCCTTGGCCAGTTTCTCCATTTCCGAAAGCGTTTCCTTGGCATTTGCAAACTTCTCTACCAGGTGAAGTTTCTCTTCATACCCCTGGAGGATCTTGTCGCAGCGTTTGATCTGATCGTGGACTCCCTGTCTGCTGATGCCGAATTCCTCGGCGATCTCGGAAAGGGACATATCCGAATACACCAGATCTTCATAGATCCTGCGCTGATGCTCCGTCAGCAGTTCTCCGTAGAAATCATATAACATTCCGGAAGTTACGATATTTTCCACGAAAGCCTCCTTTGCAAAGCACACTACGATACTATACTCCAAGAAAAAAGAGGTGTCAAGTATTTTTTCTTGACACCTCTGATCCTTATATCTTCTCGCTGAAGATGTTTTTATATCCTTCTCCGTAGATCTCCGTTGCATCTGTAACGATCATGAAGGCCTCGGGATCTTCTTCCCGGACGATCTCTTCCGCTTTGGGAGAAAGACTCTTTCTCATGACTGCCATAATCACGGTCTTTTCATTTCCGCTAAAGGCTCCCTGACCCTGGATATGGGTCACGCCGATGTTCATTTCCAACAAAAACCGCTCCGTGATCTTCTCAGGATGATCTCCGATGACGTAGATCATCTTTGCACCGTCACGACCATACATGATGAGGTCAAAGACAAAACTGGTGACCATCACGGAGATCAGTGCATAGAGAGCAGGCTCCGGGCTTCTCAGGACATAGGCTGCCCAGCTGATGATCACAAGATCGGTGATAAAGAACAAAACACCGGTCTTTAAGTACTTATACCGAAGTCTTAAGCATTTTACGATGATATCGCTGCCACCTGTTGTGGCTCCGGCCCTGAAGATGATGGCCATACCAACCGCAAGCAGAGCACCGCCCGTCAGGGATGCCAGCATCATGTCATGGGTCACTGCGGGGAATGTCGCAAAGTAGTTGGTAAATACCGTGGCGAGCACGATACAAAATGCCGTACTTGAAATAAACCGAATGCCGAATTTCCAAAGCCCCAAAAAGATGATAGGCACATTTAAGATCAGATACCAGGTACCGGTCTCTAACCCGGTGATACGGTTCATGATGACGGAACAGCCCGTTACACCGCCCGCGGCCACATCATTAGGGTCAAGGAAATTTGCAACACCGATACTGTAGATCACGCTGCCGATCACCATGGCGATGATGCGGACCAAAGATTTCAGGATCGGTCTTTTGTTGATAAATCCGATGACAGAACGAATCATGTAAGAAAACTCTCCCAAAAGATTTTATTTCATCCGTTCATCACACGTTCGTTGAAGCGAGTTTGGGCTGATAGCCGTTTCTCTCAAGAGCGCTCATGATCTGCTCTTTGTGCTCGGTGCCGTAGGCTTCCAAAGTAATGGTCAGTTCCACGGCGGCGTTACGGTTGATGGAAACGAACTGGTTATGTTCCAGTTTGATCACGTTTCCGTTTTCCGCTGCAATGACGGATGATACTTTCATAAGTTCTCCCGGTTTATCCGGAAGCAGTACGGATACGGTAAAGATACGGTCCCGAAGGATCAGGCCCTGACGGATCACAGAGGACATGGTGATGACATCCATGTTACCGCCGCTGAGAATGGATACCACTCTCTTATCTTCCACATTCAGATGCTTTAAAGCAGCTACAGTCAAAAGACCGGAATTCTCCACCACCATCTTATGGTTTTCCACCATATCCAGATAAGCAACAACAAGTTCCGCATCTTCCACGGTGATGATGTCATCCAGATTGTCCCGAAGATACGGGAAGATCTTTTCACCGGGGCGCTTTACGGCCGTACCGTCCGCAATGGTGTTTACAGAAGGAAGGGTCGTTACTTCACCCTTTTGCAAAGATACCTGCATACAATTGGCGCCTGCAGGTTCCACGCCGATGACTTTGATCTTGGGGTTTAAGAGTTTGGCCAGAGTTGACACACCTGTTGCCAGGCCGCCTCCTCCGATGGGAACCAGGATGATGTCCACCAACGGAAGCTCCTGGAAGATCTCCATGGCAATGGTGCCCTGTCCCGTTGCTACCGCAGGATCATCAAAGGGATGCACAAAGGTATAACCCTTTTCCTTTGCAAGCTGCAGGGCGTACTCGCAGGACTCATCGTACACATCCCCCTTGAGGATCACTTCCGCGCCATAACTCTTGGTGCGGTTTACTTTGATCAACGGTGTGGTGGTAGGCATGACGATGACGGCTTTGACACCGTAGGTCTGTGCCGCAAAGGCAACTCCCTGGGCATGATTTCCCGCAGAGGCGGTGATCAGTCCCTTACTCCGCTCCTCTTTGCTCAAAGTGGAGATCTTATAGTAGGCCCCCCGGACCTTATAGGCTCCGGTGCGCTGCATATTTTCAGGTTTCAGATATACCCGGTTATTACTGATCCTGCTGAAATAATCGCTGTAGATCAGTTTTGTTTCCATCGTTACTTTTTTGACTTCGGCAGCAGCCTCCTCAAACTTCTCCAAAGTCAGCATTTCCTGATCAGACATGTTTTCCTCCTCATTTCAATGCTTTAAGCATTCTCCATTCCCTCAAACAGAGAATCTACATACTCATCCGCATCGAACTTCTTAAAATCTTCCAGTTTTTCGCCTACGCCGATGTACTTCACGGGAATATCCAGTTCGTGAGTCACGGAAACGGCAATACCGACCTTTGCGGTGCCGTCCATCTTCGTCAGGATGATACCGGAAAGTTCACAGGCCTCCGAAAACTCTC
>JAFUUM010000273.1 GCA_017477805.1 Lachnospiraceae bacterium | reverse complement strand
TCCTGGGGCCAGAAACGGGAACTGTCGGGAGTCAGCATCTCATCGCCGAGAACAACCTTACCGTTCTCATCAAGACCGAACTCAAACTTGGTGTCGGCAATGATGATACCCTTGGTCAGGGCGTAGTCTGCGCACTTCTTGTACAGAGCGATGGTGTAATCACGGATGGCGGTTGCATATTCTTCGCCCTTACCGGGATAGATCTGCTCCAGTACCTTTACGCTCTTTTCAAAGGAGATGTTCTCGTCATGCTCACCGATCTCAGCCTTGGTGCTGGGAGTATAGATGGGCTCAGGGAGTTTGTCGGATTCCTTTAAGCCCTCGGGGAGCTTGATGCCGCATACGGTACCGTTTTCCTGATAACTTGCCCAGCCGCTGCCGGTGATGTAACCGCGTACGATGCACTCAATGGGAAGCATACGAAGCTTCTTGCACATCATGCTGCGCTTCTCAAAACGGGCATCCCGGAAAAACTCCGGCATTTCCTGAACATCGGTTGTTACCATATGGTTCTTTACGATGTCTCCGGTAAACTCGAACCAGAATTTTGACATCTGTGTCAGGATCGCACCCTTATCCACGATCTTGTTCTGCAAAATGTGATCAAACGCGGAAATCCGGTCCGTTGCCACGATGATCAGGTTTTCCCCCGCATCATACACTTCTCTGACTTTACCTTCTTTGATAGGTCGTAACTGCTGCATCCTCATGCCCTCCGTTTGGTTTTTTACTTTGCAATCCATTGTAGCATTCCTCTTTCCTCTTTTCTATAAATTCTTTATACGCTTGGGCATTTTTGTCCAAATGTTTTTTGCTCCCGCGTTGTATCTGTGGTATTCTTTCATTGATATGTTGTTTTCTTTTAGTAAGGAGAAGTAAAATGAGTGAATTTCAAGTACTCGAGATCAAAAAGAGCGTATTCGAAGACAATGACCGCCAGGCAGATGCCCTGCGCGATGAATTAAAAGAAAAAGGGATCTTCCTGTTGAACCTGATGTCCAGCCCCGGTGCCGGCAAGACCACGACTCTGGGCCAGACCATCAAAGCCTTAAAAGATGAGATGACCATCGGTATCATGGAAGCGGATATCGACTCCGACATGGATGCCCGCACCATTTCCGAGACCGGTGTTAAGGTCATCCAGCTCCATACCGGCGGCATGTGCCACCT
Organism: Lachnospiraceae bacterium; assembly: GCA_017477805.1. Taxonomy (GTDB): domain Bacteria; phylum Bacillota; class Clostridia; order Lachnospirales; family Lachnospiraceae; genus SIG336. The sequence continues at coordinate 1,850 of JAFUUM010000273.1, read as the reverse complement.
GGATGCGGAAATGACAAGACAGGGCCTGGACGGCCTGGATGCTTCCGGCGTTGACCTGGCGATCCTGGAAAACGTAGGAAACCTTGTTTGTCCCGCTGAATTTGATACCGGATCTTCCAAGAATGCCATGATCCTGTCCGTTCCTGAAGGCCACGACAAGCCCCTGAAGTACCCCCTGATGTTCTCCATCTGTGATGTGGTACTGATCAACAAGATCGATGTAATGCCTTATTTCGACTTTGATCTGGAAAAATGTAAAGAATATATCCTGATGAGAAATCCCAAGGCCAAGATCATCCCCATCTGCGCAAAGACCGGTGAGGGCATGAAAGAATGGACCGACTGGCTCAGAGATCAGGTAAAGGAATGGAAGCAGAAATAGCTTTCGGAGGCGACGTTCATGAACATTATCATCGTGGGGTGCGGAAAAGTCGGCACCACGTTGTTAGGCCAGCTCAGCAGTGAAAAACATAATATCACCGTTATCGATCAGGATCCGAACCGCATCAGTTCCATTACCAATGAATTCGATGTTATGGGCTTTTGCGGGAACGGCGTCAGTTACCAGACTCTGACCGAGGCCGGCATCAAATCCTGTCAGCTTCTCATTGCCGTAACCGGATCGGACGAGCAGAACCTGCTTTGCTGCATGATCGCCAAGCGGGCCACCGGCTGCAAGACCATTGCCCAGGTTCGGGATCCCGTGTACGCAAGCGAGCTTTCTTTCTTAAAAGACGGCCTTGAGTTGTCCATGATCATCAATCCCGCCAATACGGCGGCGGATGAGATCGCCCGCGTATTCCAGTTCCCCGGCGCCTTGAAGATCGACTCTTTCTCCGGCGGACGTGCGGAACTGTATCACTTCCGTGTTACTGCGGAATCACCGCTCTGCGGTCATTCCATCATGGACCTGCGAACCGATTATCTCCAGAATGTTCTGGTATGTACCGTTCGCAGAGGCGATGATGCCATCATTCCCGGCGGTCGTTTTGTATTCCGCGAAAACGATACCATCGGTGTTGTTGCCTCCCGTAAGGATGCCATCCGCTTCCTGAAAAAGCTGGGGATCGTGTCCGGTCGTGTCCGGAACGCCCTCATCGTCGGTGGCGGAAACCTTTCCTTCTATCTGGCGAAGCGCCTCATCGGTACCGGCATTTCCACCACCATTGTGGATCACGATTTTGCCCGGTGTGAGGAACTCAGCGGCCAGCTGCCGGAAGCAACGATCCTCCACGGTGATCCCACGGAACATACCTTCTTAGACCAGCTTCGCCTGGAGAACTATCAGGGTTTTGCTTCCCTGACCGGTCTGGATGAAGAAAACATCCTCCTGTCCCTCTATGCAAGGACCCAGTCCGATGCCAAGATCGTTACCAAGATCAACCGGATCAGTTTCCGTTCCGTGATCTCCTCCATGGACCTGGACACCATCATCAATCCTCAGGTCCTGACCGCAGACACCATTTTGAAGTTCGTGCGTTCCATGAACAAAGCGGCGGGGAGCAATATGGAATCCCTGTACACCCTGGAAGACGGAAAAGCCGAGGCTCTGGAGTTCCTGATCAACGAAGATTCCGATGTTACCGGAATTTCCTTAAAAGATCTGAAGTTAAAGGACAATACCCTGATCTGTAACATTGTCAGAAACGGAAAGTCCATCCTGCCTTCCGGTAATGATACTCTGGAAAAAGGCGACCGCGTGATCATCGTTATGGCCAACCGGCACATCTCCGATATCCGCGAGATCCTGGCCTGATAACCCGGAGGTTCGAACATGAAGTATTCCATTGTGAATTACATATGCGGCATCTGCCTGGTGGGCGAGAGCATCTTTCTGCTGCTTCCCCTGA
>JAFUUM010000272.1 GCA_017477805.1 Lachnospiraceae bacterium | reverse complement strand
GGGGATGGTGTAATGTCTGTAGACCTTTAATCCCAGAGCTTCCAGTTTTTTCTGATACGCAAGAACGGGTTCACTGCCGTCAAACCTGGTCAGCACCACGCTGCCCACATAAAGACCGTAGCTGCGGAATGCATCGATGAGACGGAGGACATCCATGTCGTAGGTGATGCCAAGATCCCCTCTGACCTTATTTTTCTCGATATCGCCGGAGTTGATGGCGATGACGATCTCCGCGTCTTCCTTTAACTGAGTCAGCATACGGATCTTACTGTCGGGCTGGAAACCGGGCAGTACTCTTGATGCATGATAATCGTCAAACAGTTTTCCCCCGAATTCCATGTAAAGCTTTCCGCCGAACTGACCGATGCGCTCGCGGATACGCTCAGACTGCATCTTCAGGTATTTGTCGTTATCAAAACCGATCTTGACCATTTTTACTTCCTTCCTAAACGAGTTCAAAACATTTTTAACTTACTGATTTTAAAGCAAAACCCGTGGATGCACAAGCACGGATTTTTATTCGCTCGGTTCGTGCTTTCGTGGTATAACAGGCTCAGGGAGCCTGTTATCACGTAGCGTCGCCAAATGAACATGAATGTTCACTTGGCTCGTGCTTTCGTGGTATACTTTTAATAGTTTCCATGGGGGGGCGCCATATGTTTATCATCAAACGGATCCTACAATACGATAGCGGAAAGATCGTCTTTACCGGCGCAAACAATCGCACCAACATCAACGTTGTGATCAATGACAAGATCGTTTCCAACGAATCTCTGTCCACCCAGATCACGGACCAGCAGGCCATCGATGCCTACTATCCTCTTTTGGAACGCCGCTATACCCTGCGTCATCTCGAAGAAGATTTCTATGAGATCACCTTCTCCGATTCGCCCATGGCCTATTTCAAGGTCATGAAGCACGATGATGCCATCTGTATCTCCCACTCCTTTGACCGGATCATCTTCCGGGAACTGACCTTCGTTTGTCCCTATGACGACCTTGGCAGCATCTTCCAGCTCTGTCTGTCCATCCGGCAGATGAGCAATCTCCATCGACACAAACCGTCTTTGGACCAGCCTTAATAAATCTTCAAACGGTCGGATTTCCCGGCCGTTTTTTATTCATCGGGAACATTGTCAGGATCCAGGATCCCTGTGATATCGATGCCGGGCCGGACAATGGCATGGGTCAGCAGATACTGATGCCAGGGTTCGTAAGCCGAGCCCTTTAAGTGCACCCCGTCTCCCGTCAGGTCATTTCGAAGGTTTCCTTCTTCATCATCCACCGGTTCATTCATATCCAGATAAAAGATGGTCTCACCGTCCGCCAGTTCCGCAGCCGCCGTGTTCATGGCGTCGATCTTGGAATTGGCAAAGATCCTGTCGGTCTGACTCTTGTGCTTTGTCACGTGCATGATGGAACAGACATAGATCAGGGCATTTGGCTGCAGTTGTCTGATCTCATCGACGACTTCCTGATAGTGCTCTTTGTAATAATCCGTGGTACCAACGTCAATGCCGTTGATACCAACCATGATGTAGACCTTTCCGTACTGCTTTAAAGAAAGGGCTTCGGGGATGGTCATCTTTCCGCCCCCATCCTTGGGGATAAAAGCCTTTTTCAAAAGGGTGTACACGCTGAGGGAGGGTTTTGCGTAGAAGGTTGCGATCTCGTCCAATTCCTTACAGTAAAGGGACAGGCCTTCCATTCGGGAATCTCCCAAAAAAACCGCGTCTGCAAAGTACACATCCGTAACGGTCGTAAAGGTAAGGGGTTCGGGTGCAGCGGTCTCTTCCGTTTCCTGCACCGCTTCGGTCTCCGTTTCCTGTGCTGTTTCGGCAGGTACAGCTTCCGTTTCGGTCTCTGCTACTGTTTCCGCCACATCTTCCGTCCCGGCTTCTCCCGCTTCTTCCGTTTCCTCTTCTCCCAGAAAGCCAAAAAGGCCGCCGTTTCTGGGTGCACCGTCTTCTCCAAGGACTTCCGCCGTATCCGTCCAGGGATAGATGTTTTCCTGCATGGCATCAAACACCAGGGATAGCAGCGGCACCTGATAAAGGTCGATGCGGTAGGGCTCGTAGATCGTGTGCCGCCTAAGTCCCGCAATGAGCTCAAGGGTCAGGGCACAGACTGCAATGGCAGGTAACAATATGCTGTTTTTTGTTTTCTTTTTATGTCTGTCACCCGGTTTGTAGGTGTAACGTTGATTGCTCATTTTACGCGACCGCATGCCGTTTCCGGCCTAGAATTTCAAATACATAAAGGGGTTGCCTGCGGAGGTACAAAGGCTGTACACGCAGAGCCAGAACAGGGTAAAGAGGATCACACTCATCACCGGTTTTTTCCGGTGATTGACCATCAGCCTGTAAACACCGGGGATCAACATGATGAGTCCCGTAATGAAAAATCCGAAGAATCCGACGCCGTACCTTGAAAAGTCCAGGGGGTTCACGGAGATCCCGTGTCCCCAGAAGGGGAACAGACGCATCATGTAAAAGCCAAGTTCAGTAAGATCCGGAATAGCGAAAACGGCCCAGGTCAGGGGAACAAGCACCAGCACATGGAAGTGTCCCATGACAAGACGGGTAAACTTCCATCTGTTCCAGAGGAATTTCTCCATAACGATGAGGAAAAACAGGCTCAAACCCCAGATCAGGAAGTTGGGGGTCAGGCCATGCCAGATCCCGGTGATGATCCAGACCACCAGGAGATTAAAGAACGTGCGGATCTTGCCGCATCTGCTGCCTCCCAGGGGGAAATACACGTAATCCCGAAGGAACATTCCCAGGGTGATGTGCCATCTGCGGTAAAAGTCTGCTACGCCGCAGGCACCATAGGGCTGGTCGAAGTTCTTGACAAAGGGAAAGCCCAGCATGACGCCAAGACCTGCAGCCATCAGGGAATACCCCCAGAAATCAAAGTACAGTTCCAGAGAATAGCCGTAGGCACCCAGCCAGGCAAGGGGTGTGGAGATGGTCTCAAAGCCGATGGTCTTAAGCTGGTTCCAGAGCATGGCCAGATGATCCGCCAAAAGGATCTTCATGGACAGACCGAGGATAAAATACCGCAGACCGTCATCCACATCCTCCAGCACTTTTCTGCGGTGCTCTTTTTCCGATACCGCATAGTGCCGCTCTCGCCAGAGATGGTTGTGGGTGATAAAGTCAAATCTCGTTACAGGGCCCTGAAGGATCTGGGCAAAGAAACAAAAGTACAGTGCCGTATCCCGGAAAGAGGGCCTTGTCACCATCTTTCCACGGTAAAGATCTGCCTGATAGGAGATCATCTTGAAACAATAAAAACTGATGCCAACCGGCAAAAACGCAGAATCCACGTAGGTTCCCAGTACCTTAAACGCCGCCAGCGCACCGATATCCAAAAGCAGTGCCAGGACCAAAAGAAACTTTCTTTTCCCGCCGCGTAATGCATGGACTCCCTTTCCAAGCAGGTAATTGAGCACCGTCAGTCCCAATAGCAAAAAGACAAAATACGGTTCTCCCACGGCATACAGGGCAATGCTTCCGATCAGCAAAACCCAGGCCCGAAGTTTCGTAGGCGTAATGTAATAGATCAGTACCAGGATCGGAAATATGCGAAAAATAAATCTCAGATCCGAAAAAGTCAACATTAAGATATATATTAGCATTTTTACATGAAAAATGGTATTTTTTAGGATGATGTGGAATACGAAACAAAAAGGATGCGGGGGCATCCGGACGGGAGAAATGAAACCATGAAGAAACAAAAACGGATTGCTTTGATCCTGGCCGCAATCCTGCTCTTACAGACTTTATACGGGTGCGGTGATCTTTCAGCCCTCTCTTCCCTGACCGCCACCACCATGAGACTTGTTAAAGTTTCCGGGACGGTGAAGGTAACACTGAATGACAAGGACCAGACTGTCCGGGAGGACATGAAGCTTCTTTCCGGAACGGAGATCCGGACAAAAGAAGACAGCCTGGCAGGCATCGGTCTGGATGATGTAAAGGCCGTTACCCTTTCGGAAGAAACAAAAGCCGAAGTCACACAGAAGAATAAAAAACTGGAATTAAACGTGTTAAAGGGCGAGATCTATTTTAAGGTCATGGAGCCACTTGCCGATGATGAAAGTTTTGACATCCGGACTTCCAGCATGACCGTGGGGATCCGGGGCACCTCCGGTTACGTCAAGGTGCTCGATAAGCATTCCTCACAGCTTGTCCTCACCAGCGGAAAGGTGGAAGTATCCTCCTGCGATGAGACCGTGATCGTAAACGCCGGAGAAAAGCTGACGGTGGAAGTGGATGACGACACCGCAACCTTCGAGATCATTCCCATGACAACGGAAGATCTGCCGGAATTTGTCCTGAACGAGATCCATGAGGATGATGCCCTCTCCGACATGATTGAAGAAGCCCTTGGCGATAACTGGGAGGACGCATATTCAGCACACGCCACAGGCGGATTCACCGGCGATGGCGGGGATCTTCCCGAGGCAGCGACCGAAACCGAAGAAGGTGGCTCCGAAAATGGGAACGCCTCCTATGACCTGCCGGAAGGGTATCTTGGGATCTACTCCGACATCACAACAAAAGCCAATTCCTGTACAAACCTTTTATCCGTAACTCCCAACGGAGACGGAACCTACACCGCCACCTGGCAATATTTCTGGACCGGTTCGTTACTTACCATCTCCCGAGAAGAATTTGACGCCATTGAGCTTGGAAGCCCCTTCCCGGATTCCCTGCTTGCCATCACCGAATATCTGGCGGGCTACAAATGTGTCACCATAGATGGAGGAAAGAAATACCTGGTCTGGGAGGAATATAACTCTCTGCAGGAAGCTCTGGACAATTACAGCGAAATCTACATGGTGTCCGCCCTGGATGCACTGTCGGACGGCCGAATTCCTCTGTATGGGTATATGTCTTCCGAAGAAGATGCCGAATTTGCACCCCAGTATTTTTATAACGATTACCACGAAGAAGCCTCAACGATCATTGCCGAAAACGCAACGATCAAATACCTGAAAACAAATGAACCGCAAAAAGAATATGCCGAGATCCCTTTCCGGGAGTTTTATGAGTCGGGTCTGACCTCCGCCTACGGTCCGGCTTACGCACTCTATTACAACACCACCTACGAAAACTGGCGGGATCTTGGTCCCCTTCATCCCGAAGGAAATGAATACGGACAGATCGTCCGTTTAACGGAAAACCCTCTTTATGACGAATAAATACCGCAGTATCGGCGTTCTTGCCCATGTGGATGCCGGAAAGACAACTTTATCCGAAGCCATTTTATTTCAGACCGGAGCGATCCGGTCTCTTGGCCGTGTGGATCACGGAGATGCCTTTCTGGATACGGATGAGACGGAACGGAAACGCGGTATTACCATTTATTCCAAGGAAGCACGTTTCTCCATGGGGGATACCAGGTACATCCTGGTTGATACCCCGGGACACGTGGATTTTTCTCCGGAGATGGAGCGGACCCTCCAGATCCTGGACTGCGCCATTCTCGTCATCAGTGCCGCCGACGGCGTTACCGGGCAGGTACGGCTTCTCTGGAAGCTACTGGATCACTATCAGGTGCCGGTCTTTTTGTTCGTCAACAAAATGGACCAGCCGGGCGCAGACGGAAATGCCCTATTATCGGAGCTGCAGGAGAAGTTGTCATCCCACTGTCTTTCTTTTGCCGGGGCGGACGTAAGCGATCCGGATCTGCAGGAAGCCATCGCCCTGTGCGATGAATCCCTGTTGGAAGCCTATCTGGAAGACGGATGCGCTGTCACGGAAGGGGACGTGAAAAGACTGGTGTCCTCGCGGAAACTCTTTCCCGTGGTATTCGGATCTGCGTTAAAACTGACAGGGGTGGACACTCTTCTGGCCACCTTGCAGGCTTTTGTTCCCGAAAAAGAATACGGGGAGGCATTCGGTGCCAGAGTGTTCAAGATCACCCGGGAAGGCGGCAAACGATATACCCACCTGAGGATCACAGGCGGCTGTTTAAAGATCCGGGATGTGGTCCCGGAACCTTTGGCTCCGGAAGATGCGGAACCCGAGAAGATCGACGGGATCTTTTTGCAAAACGGTGCGAAACCGGAAGCGGTACAGGAAGTGAGTGCCGGCAACATCTGTGCCGTCACCGGGCTTAGTTACACCCGGATCGGAGACGGACTCGGCTTTGAAGAAACCTCCGTCTCGGAACTGATCCAACCTATTTTGAACTACAGACTGCTTTTGACGGACGATGCGGATCCCGTGAAAGTGTGGCAGAACCTGCAGCAGCTGCAGGAAGAAGATCCGCTTTTGCAGGCAAGCAATGACGAAGAAACCGGAGATCTGTATGTCCGGGTCATGGGCAGCGTGCAGATGGAATTGTTGAAATCCCGGATGGAAAGCCGCTTCGGCGTGACCATCGGTTTTGATACCGGTCGGATCGTTTACAAGGAAACCATTGCCTCCACCGTGGAGGGCGTTGGGCACTTCGAGCCCCTGCGCCACTATGCGGAAGTGCATCTCCTGCTTTCTCCCGGGGATCCCGGATCCGGGCTTGTTTTCGAAACGGACTGTTCCACGGATCTTCTTGCCAAAAACTGGCAGAGGCTTGTCCTCACCCACCTGGAAGAAAAACGTCACAAAGGTGTCCTCACCGGCTCCGACCTGACGGATGTGAAGATCACCCTGATTGGCGGAAAAGCCCACGAAAAGCATACGGAGGGCGGCGATTTCAGAAAAGCCACCTACCGGGCCGTGCGACAGGGGTTGATGATGGCCGAAAGCGTGCTGTTAGAGCCTGTTTTGTCCTTCCGTCTGGAGGTGCCTTCGGAAAATCTGGGACGGGCCATGACGGACCTTTCCGAGCGCTTTGCAAAGCTGGATCCCCCGGATCTGCAGGGAAATACCGGAGTTCTTACCGGCTCCGTTCCCGCAGCCACACTGGCGGATTATGCAAAGGATGTGGCTGCCTACACCAAAGGAGAAGGATCTCTGACCACTTTCTTCAAAGACTATGAACCCTGTCACAATGCGGAAGAAGTGATCGCCGAAAGCGGCTACCTGCCGGATGCAGATCTGCGCAATCCCGCCTCTTCCGTCTTCTGTTCCCATGGTGCCGGTACCGTGATCCCCTGGGATCAGGTCCGGGACTATATGCACGTGGATACAGGCTGGAGACCGGGGAAGGGCTTCACTGCCGCAGCAAATAACGACGCTGCGCTCGAGGATCTTTCCATTTACGACGAAGAAGCCGCTCAGCGCTTTCGGGCTCGGCAGGGACTTACGGGTCCCGATACCAGAGACTTTAAGCAAAAGGAAGCGGATCTTCGGGCTACGGAGAAAGAACTGCAGGCGATCTTTGAACGGACCTACGGGCCCATCAAACAACGTACAAGAGAGTCTTATGCAGACTCCTATGATTATTCCAATATTCCGGAAAAAGAAAGCACGGAAGACCTTTCCGCAGACCGGATCAGCAGGCAGAAGAAACCTGCTGCCCCGGAGAAAAGCTATCTTCTTATCGACGGCTACAATGTGATCTTTGCATCGAAGGAATTAAAAGACCTGGCGGAGCGGGACATCAAAGCTGCCCGGGATAAGCTGATGGACATCTGCGTAAACTTTCGGGGTTTTCGCAGCGAGACCCTGATCCTGGTCTTCGATGCCTATAAGGTAGAGGGCGGCCGTGAACACGTAGAAAGATATCACAACATCCACGTGGTCTACACCAAGGAAGCGGAAACTGCGGATCAATACATCGAGAAAGCTGCAGCGGACAAAGGAAAGCACGGCCGTGTCACTGTCGCCACCTCCGATGCCATCGAACAGGTCATCGTCCTTGGCTCCGGCGCTTACCGCCTCTCCGCCTCCGACTTCTGGGATGAAGTCGCAAGAACGGAAAAAGCCATCCGGGAACACAATGAAAAGAAGGCACCGGAAGGACTGCAGAATTACGTACTCAAAAAGGACATCTGATCGGATGTCCTTTTCTATTATCGTTTATGCCATATGGTGATGAGATACCGTCCGTAGATCTTGTTCTTGGGGATATAAGGATCCGTCCAGAAGCGAGAGTCATTGGAATTACCGCGGTTGTCACCAAGGAGGAAGTAACTGCCCTCCGGGACCTCAAAGGTTTTATCGCTGATGCTGTAGACGCCTTCTTCCAGATAAGTCTCCGACAGGACCTCCGAATTGACATATACCTGGCCGTCGGAAAATGTGATCACATCCCCGGGAAGCCCGATGATACGCTTTGTAAAGTTCTGTCCGAACTCATCGCTCTTAAAAAGGATGATGTCGCCCCGTTCCGGTTCTCCAAAGGTATAAGCCAGTCTGTTAAAGAGAGCTCTGTCTCCCGTCATCAGCGTAGGCTCCATGGAACCGGACATAATACGTGCCTGAATAAAAACAAGCTTGAAGGCCACCACAAACAGGATCAGCCAAAGAGCAAATTTCAGAATGGATTTTGCATCGTCCTTTACTGACTGTTTCGCATTATCTTCTTTTTCCAAGATCTCTTCTTCGGTATTCATAAGATTCTCCATCAATGATTTTTCTCTATTATACAACAAAAGCGCCGGGGTTTTCACCCCGACGCTTCCGGTTGTTTTACTTTACTCAGAGCGTGATGAAAATCATTCTTCGTCTTCGCGTCTTCTTCTCTGAGCCATCATAGCTGCGATACCGAGAGCGGAGGTACCCATAACCATTGCCCACAGAACTGCATTGTTGGCATCGTTGGTCTTAGGGCTCTTGCCTCTGCCTGCACCGAGAACCTGACCGGCTTCTTCAAACTGATCTTCGTTCTCGGTCGCTTCGACACCACGGTTTGCCCCGAGGACGGAACCTGCTTCGTCGGCTCTGTCATCGTCATCATCGCCATCATTGTCATCATCGTCATCGCCGCCACGAACATCGTTGCCTGCAGGTGCGGGAGTAACTGCTAATGTACCAAACGTTGTCTCGGTAACATTGTAGTTCTTCGCCATGACTTCATCTTTGAACTTGTAAGTAAAGGTGTTGTCACCGGAACCTACGATCACCTGAACCCCGTCAACGGTAACGGTCAGATCATCTGCACTTACCAGGCCCTCTCCGCCGATGGTGTAGCCTGCATTTCGAAGAGCTGTTCCGTCATAAACCTTTGTATCGGATGCGGAAGTGATTGTAATCGGTCTTGCAGTGATCTTAAGGGCCCCGATCTTCTGAGCAATCTCAGGGATCTCAAACTCATCCGTCAGGTTCTCATCTCCCATAAAGATTGTCATTCCCTTGGTGTTCAGCATCAGATCATAAGTACCTACATTGGTTCCGTAACCGCCACTCAGGGTAAGCCCCTTAATGGTATATCTCCCATCTTCCGTAGTGATATCGCCCAGTGCACGAGCTTCCAGGTTATCAGCATATGCGACCAGGGATCCGGAACTTAACAGTTCATTGATGGCATTGCCGATGGCGCCGACATAACCCTCTGCAAAAGGTCTAAGATCATCGGCGACTACAGTGTCTTTGATCCATGCCTTAACGGTAGGCGTATAGATATGAGCCTCGCCGTCATACATAACTTCGTCGTCGCCTTCACCGTCTTCATCGATCTCGAACTGCAGGACTCTCTTCTGGCTCCACCTGGCTTCAAATCTGACGGTGTATCCTTCTTCCAGTCCTTCCAGGCTGATCGCTTCGATGACCTCGGGGTTGGTATACCACCCGTCCGTTTCGATATCCACGCGCTCCCAGCCAACGAAGTGCCAGTGATCCATAGTGGGATCTTCCACGGTAAACGGATGCTCATCCGTGTACTTCAGCTCGGATACATACCCTGTTCTATCTCCGTTGTATGCAAACTGACCACCCATTGCATCATATTCGATGGTCACCTGCGGAAGCATATCCCACTGTGCGGTAAACACTTTCTCGTTCTTTAAGGGATCAATATATTCCTTACCATCCCCCTTATAAGACGCATTGCTCTCATCCTTCCATCCGGCAAAGGTTGCATGGGGTTTGGTTGCAGATCCGAATACGTTTTCATACGTCCGAACGGTATATTTGATACCGGTAGTTGTGATCCGTACATCATCTGCAGGTGCATCCCCGGTAAATCCCGGCTTATACGTGACTTTCGTATTGACATCTTTCACATATCCGTCGATATGAAGATTGACTTTATCACTGCTGTCAGCATCTTTATAAACGTACCAGACGACATTCTTATCGACGGTTACGTTCTCGCCGTATTTAGACTTCAGATAGGTATTGATCGCCTCTTCCGGAAGGCTGAGGATACACTTGTGTACATCGTATCCGTTCTCGGCATTATCATCGTAGATATTGTCGCGTTCATCAATCTTTATACCAAGCAATTTGTTTGCATCTTCTCTGGTAATAGCTTTTCCGACCCATGTCCATGCGCTGTTTGCCGGATAATAGTTTTCTTTCGGCTGTCCACTGGAGTTTGAGGGTACGGTCAATCCGGGAAGGAGCAGGAAGAATGCCACATCAACTCTATCGTCCTGCCATACCGCATAAAGGTCAACCACGGCATCCGCCGTTGATGCAAGATTGATCACTTCAGCCTTGTCCCCGTATTCCTTGGTACCCTTAGGATCTTTCGCCCATCCAAGGAATGTATATCCAAGTGCGGCATACTTATTCTCCGCCAGATCAAAGGCCTCGTCAAAATAAGCCTCCGTATCGGCCATTTCGCCTTCGGCCGCATCCAGGTTCTTGTTGTAACGAACCTTATACCTGATCGGAGTATAGGTTGCGGTGTAGATAACTTTCACGCCTTCCGTGGACTTTTCCCATTCACTGTCGGGAATGTAACCCGTTTTGTCGGGGATCTCTTTATCCGTAGCATCGGATACTCCCGTATTACGGGTTTCTGTCGGGAAAAGGGTATTGATCGTTTTTTCTGTTACGATATTGCCATTCTTATCCTTGAAAACGCCTTTATACCGAACCTCGTACGTTCCGGCTTTCTTATACTTGGCATAAAGAGTCACATCACGCTTGAGCTCTTTAATGCCTGTGAATTCTTCCGTGCAATCCTTATCCGTATAGACGCCTTCCAGATCGTACTGATCGTTGTTATAAGACTTATAGTTTTGTGCCACTGCCGTCGCGGTTTCCACGCTCAAAGCAGTATCAGCCAGCCTGATAACACTCGTAAGATCTTTCGATCCATCCGGAGTCGTATCAGTATAATAAACACCCTTATAATCTATCTTCGCGGTTGCAAACCGAAGGTCAAGGTGATACTTAAAATTCCCTCCGTCAGGATTTACAATCTTATTCTCTGCTTCTCCCCCACTCCATGTGAACAACGCAGTCTTATGTGAACCGGCATTGGCGTTCAGATCCAATTGTACATACTGCAGGTTGTTTGCAACGGTGTTTTGATTATTGCATTTCAAAACAACTGCGGAAGTATCGATATTTTCAATTGCCTCAAGAACTTTTCGAAGGTCTTCATCAGAATGGATATACGGACTGTTTCCTACAAACATATCCGTAGGAAGGCTGATCACACCGACCGGATAATAGCCATCCTTTTGTACATACTCCAGTCCCAAAAGTTCCTTCAACTGAGGGTTAACAACAGTGGAATCAGTTCCGTCCGTAGCATATACAGCCACTTTTACGGATCCTTTGCTCCATACGGCATAAAGGGTAATGCAATCTTTATTTTTTACTGAGATCGTCTTACCGGGTGCATAATTTTCATCCGGTTTTTCCGCATTTGCATCTGTGGACCAGCCAAGGAACGTATGTCCTGTATAATCACCGAGGCTGAGTTCCTGAGCAGCATATTCCAGAATTGTATACTGCTGAGTTGCCTCCGGATTCTCATCGGTCCATGTCAGATTAAATGTTTTACCCGTATCGGTTCCGTCGTTCTTTTTATACAAAACATCGCCGGAGAGCGGTACAAAATCCTTTTCAAAGTTACATACATAATCAAAACCGAAATAGTCCTGATTATCCAGATGGCTCAAAAAGCACCGTTCAAAAGCCTGATTGTTCAGTTCCGTAGTGGTGGGCATTCTATATGTCTTTCCACCAAAATCGACTCTGAATTCAATCTCATCATCGGCCCTGAAACTACGATTATACCCATTCAGACGATATTCATAATAATCATGTCCGTCATAATGGTCCTTATACGTACTGGTAATCTTTAAATCATACTCATGGCCGTCAATGATCGCGTAAACTCTGGCTTTTCCGTCTGCATATGTTCTGAACGTATCAGCAAGGAAACCAAGATCCAAATGATTTGCGGTAGTGTAAGCCGGATCAGGGCGGCAGAATGCATAAACGGTTCTTCCGTTCAAGTACTCCCAATTATCGGTGTACATGTTCTTGAACTGCACCTTATCCCCGCTGTCAAGTTTGAATTCAGAAATAAATTTCCCGTAATATATGCCAAAAGCAACGAACTTATAATCGCCTATACCGGATTTATCTTTGATATGGTTCATCAAAGCATCCGCGGTAAGCGTATTCTGATTTGTATCCCATTTATATTCCGTATAATCTGCAATCTGCGGATAATTGCCCCAATACCCGTCATATGTGGTGGAAACCAGTCTGACACTAATTATCCCGTTATGGTTTTTGCCTTTTAACGTAACGGTATAAATAGAGAAGTGTTCCGCATCAAAAGTAATGCTGTCGCTTGCGGTCTCACCGGAAACCTGCTCAGCACTACTAAGGCTGCTGTCAACATGGTAAACAGCAACCGTCGTATCCTCGTCACCTGCTTCGGGGATCGCTTCAAATGTAACTGCTACAGTTCCGTCTTCGGGCTGTACAAAACCGCCTTCAGATGCGGAAAAGATATTGATATCGAAGGAATAAGTAGCAAGAACGTCTTCTTCGGTCTGACCATCGATCAGTTCCTGGATCTCGTCTTCAGCGTTTGCGCTCAATGCGGTAACCTGCAGCTTTGCATCATTGGGCAGGACGCCGGGGGCTGCATACAGGGAAATCTCAATTCCGTTTACGACGGTAGACTGGGAGAACTCCAGAGGAAGAACCTCGAAGTTTGCAACATAAGTAGCATCTTCCAGTTCAGGGGTGATGGACTTGGATGTAGAGTACTCTGCTCCGTCCTTAGTCCAGTTAATGAACTGATAACCGCTGTATGCGATAGCGGTAACGGTCTCAACCTCATCATCTTCTGTCAGGACCTGTTCCTCGATAGTTACGAAACCACCTTTGGTTGCCTCGAAATACAGAGTATACTCAACAAGTTCTGTTTCGGTCTCAGTCTCAAGAGTTTCTTCGGTCTCGGTCTCAAAAGTTTCTTCGGTCTCGGTCTCAAGGATTTCTTCCGTTTCAGTCTCGTCTGTAATCTCAGTCGCATCTGTTCCCTCGGTCTCTTCTACGGCCTCAGAATCCTCCGCGACTTCAGTATTATCCTCGGAAACTTCATCTGCATCTTCTTCCTCAGCGATCACTTCGGTCGCTTCCGTACCGGTGGTCTCTTCGGAAATTACTTCTTCACCCGCTTCTTCGATGACAGCTTCATCATCGGAAACGACTTCCGGCTCCTCTTCCACAGCCGGCATATCCTCTTCTACGAGTTCTTCCTGCTCGATAGAAGTCTCAATCTCATCATCCGCCGCAAATGCAAGCGTGTAGTCACTCCAAAAAGTGACAAGGATCATTGCGAAAGAGATCAGATATGCCAGTAATCTGGATGCTGATCTTTTCTGTTTTTTGCTCATAACTCCTTTCCCTCCTGATAAAAAATAACCCCAACAATGGAACTAATGAAAAAACTCCGTATACATACTAGCTTATTGGTCAGACAATTGGGGGCCAAAAATGAATTTTTTTATACATAACTCGTACTTGACAACCAATTCAAAATGTGCTTTACAAATTGTCAAAAGTGTAAAAATAATTTGAACAGTTTACACAAAAAACGCCGGGGCTTTCACCCCAGCGTCAATTATTCCTAATTATGTGTTTCTTACTAACATCAATTTCTCTTCAAAGGCTTCCATATTAAACAGTTTTCTCTTTTGAATCCCACCCCAAATCAGCAAAAAAAGGCTTGAGCCTCTGCAAAACGCAGAAGTTCAAGCCTTTTTCATTGGAGCGATATTATTCCACCATTTTAAGCAGTAGCAAACTACCCAAATTCTGCCCTTCAATTTTCGTATAAAACGCGAATGGAACTCTCTTCCTCTTGCATGCTATGCTCAAACCATCTTATTCGGAGCGTTCGCTCCTTACTGCCACCTCGGCAGAGAATACCCACTTGTAACCAAAAACCTCCAGATGATATCATGAAAGGAGAAAGAATGGACGAAAAAGTAAATAGAACGTACAAGGACCGGCTGTTCTCGTTTTTATTCGGCCGGGAGGAAAACAAAGCATGGACTTTGTCCCTGTATAATGCAGTAAACGGGACGAACTACACAAATGCCGACGAGATTGAGATCAACACCATAGATAACGTTCTCTTCATGGGAATGAAGAATGATGTTTCCTTCATCTTTGACAACGTGGTAAGTCTATATGAACAACAAAGCACGTTTAATCCTAACATGCCAATTCGACAATTGTTGTACCTGAGCAGACTCTATGAGAAACACATCAGGGATACGGATCAGGACCTGTACGGTCAAAGGCAGATCCGTCTTCCGATACCACGCTTTATCACTTTCTATAACGGAACGGACAATGTCGAAGATCAGGACCTGAAACTCAGTGACTCGTTCGAAAAGGCTGAGGATGCCGACAAATCTGATGTTGAAGTCACGGTTCACTTGATCAATATCAAACCGGAAAACAATAAAGAGCTTCTTAAGGCATGTCAGCCTTTAAGGGAATACTCATGGTTGATCGATACCATCTGGGAGAACAAAAAGACCATGAAGATCAGAGCCGCAGTAGATAAGGCTCTGGAAGAGATGCCAACGGACTTCGAGATACGTAAGTTTCTCCTAAACAATCGTGCGGAGGTGATGGGAATGCTGTTAACCGAATACGATGAAGCCAGACACTTTCAAAAGATCAAGGAAGAGGGCCGGGAGGAAGGTCTTAAGGAAGGCCTTAAAGAAGGCCGTTTACTCTCCTATATAGAGCTTGTACAGTCCGGTACCATTTCCCCGGATATTGCAGCTCAAAAACTCGGCATTTCAGTTGAAGAATTCATTTCAAAGATACCTAATTAAACAGTTTTCTCTTTTGAAGCCCACCCCACAATCATCAAAAACAAGGCTTGAGCCTCTGCAAAACGCAGAAGTTCAAGCCTTGTTTCTTAAGCCCAATATCCCCCCTGGGAGCCAAGTAGCAACCTGGGCACAGAAAAGAAATCTTCCCCCTGTTCGAGACCAATAGAAACAAGCTTATCCATCGCCTGCCCGGACTCAGCTTCGGGTAACACAAGAACAATATATGTTCCCTTTTCCTCTTTTGCCAGATCTTCAAAGGTCTTTACCGGCAATCCGTATCTCATCCCGTTTCGATCGATCATATCCTGTTCAATGCAATAATCACCTTCTCTGGGGAATAGCAATCGCCTGATAGACTTCATCGCCAGAGTATTCTTTCCATAGAATATACGTTTCTTTTTGGGATCGCTTAACTGATACGCAATTTTTTGCAGCATCTCAGCCTTATCCGTCAGGGACGCATATCCCCGGTACAGTTCTCTTTCAATCCCGTCATATCCCCAGGGCGTTTCCTGCTTGTATTTCAAATAGATCTTATCGTATTCCGCAGGCTTATCATAGGAAATAATACGCTGGCCCATAAAATGATAGATTACATTCTCTCGAACCTGCATATTTTCCTGACGCTCATAGATTGTCTGGCAATTCCAGTCCCTATCCAACAGCAGGATTTCATTTCGAAACAGGTAATTCAGCGCATCCTGGTCCGGTAAAAACGAGGTCGGGTGCTGCTGAAGATACTCTACCGACATATCCAGGAGATCACCGTGTTCCCTTATTTTATCGAAGTTCATCAACAGCACGCCGGAATTAATATATCTACTCTGTTCAACCTCACCGGAACGAACAATATCCGGTTTTAAAATTCCGCGGTCAAATCCAATGTCGTGCGCTCCTGCCAAAGCATATCCGGAAATATCCATTTCCCACAGCTCCTGCACATCTCGCAGCACCAAAAGATCCGCATCCATGTAGATCAATTTATGCACGTTTTGCAGAACCCGGGGCATGACCAGACGAAACATGCATCCGATCGAATATTGCTTCACGCCCGGATTATCAGAAGCAAACAACTCTGCATCGATTTGGTGAAGGATCAAATTGCTTCCAAATCTGCGTGCAATTTGCGCCAGGAAAATCTGGTTATTCTCATTTACAGACCCTTCATGAAAAATGTGGAAACATACCTTGCTTTTGGTGTATAGCAAAACCGACAGCATTACGATGCCAACAAAAACGCTGTACGAACCGGTTCTGTCGTATAAGCCAAACCCGATTTGAACTACATTTTCATCCTCTTCGCAATCCTTCACATCATTCAAAGCCGTAAGGTCTGTTACAAGATCCAATAAAACTCTTTGCGTATATAATTCACCCGAAGCCTCATTCGGTATACCGATAACAGACCGGACTCTCAGTCCGTTGTTCTCAGCGATCCTTTTATCTGTTTCGTTCACAAACACTGCCAGATCTGCTTGATTCAAACCAGCAAGTGAATCATATTCAGGAAGGTCATGAAACAGAAGGATCACTTTCGAACCGGAATATGCTTTCATCTTTAATAACAACCGCGTATCATATTTCTCGCCATTTCCGATAGGCAACT
>JAFUUM010000271.1 GCA_017477805.1 Lachnospiraceae bacterium | reverse complement strand
TAGACGGTATCGGGGATATTTATGAGAAATTCGAAGCCCTGAAGAAAAAGCTTTTGGAGCAGGGGATGTTCGATGCCGTGTACAAACAGCCTATTCCGGCGTATTGCAGGACCCTGGGGATCGTTACGGCTCCCACGGGAGCGGCGGTGCAGGACATCATCCAGATCACAAGACGGCGTAATCCCTATACCCAGATCATCCTCTATCCCGCACAGGTCCAGGGAGACGGGGCGGCAGAGAGCGTTGTAAGAGGTATTCAGGCCCTGGAGAGCCTTGGGGTTGACGTAATGATCGTTGGCCGTGGAGGCGGCTCCATGGAGGATCTGTGGGCCTTTAACGAGGAGATCGTTGCCCAGGCAGTCTTTGACTGCAGCATCCCCATTATCTCCGCCGTAGGACACGAAACGGACACGACGATCATCGATTTTGTTTCGGATATGCGGGCCCCCACCCCTTCCGCAGCGGCGGAACTGGCGGTGGCGGATATAAATGAGATTTTGGACCGCATTGAGTATATCGCGGATGTTTTTGAACGGGACATCGCTATGCGGATCCGTCAGGAACGGATGCGGGTCACTCAGATGGGAGACAGACTCCGGCTCCTTTCTCCGGAAAGTAAGCTGCGGGAGCACAGAAACACCGCAGATCTGTTCCGGGAGCGGCTCATCAAGCTGATGCAGGAACGCATTGCGGACGACCGGCTGCGGAGTGAACGTCTGGAACTTCGGATGAATGCCGATGCGGACAGACTCCTCGCGGAAGGAAAGCATAAGCTGATGGTGTACGCGGAGCGGATGAAGGGCTTATCGCCTCTAGAAAAACTGACCCAGGGTTATTCTTACGTTGCCGATGCAAAGGGGAATAATGTCCGGTCAATAAAGAGCGTGAAGTCCGGTGACGGATTAAAAATCTATGTTACGGATGGCACAATAGATGCTACTGTGAATTGAAAGGAAGAGAACATGGGAAAACAGCTTTCTCTGGAAGAACAGTTTGAAAAATTGGACGGGATCGTGGCGGACCTTGAATCCCCCGATATCTCCCTGGAAGATTCCTTCAAAAGGTACGAAGAAGGCATGAAGCTCTTAAAAGAGTGCAATGCCGTCATCGACCGTGTAGAAAAGAAAGTTCTGCAGATCCGGGAAGACGGAAGCCTGCAGGTCAACGAAACTCTGGATCAGGTGGGGAACGAAGATGAGTGAGCAGTCCTTTGAAGAAAAGTTAAATGCTAAAGTTGCAGGTATCGAGGAGATCCTAAAGGAGTTTTTGCCGGCGGAGGAAGGATATCAGAAGACCCTGCTGGAGGCCATGAACTACAGCGTCCTCGCAGGGGGAAAGCGCCTTCGTCCCATGATGATGGCGGAAGTCTATGGGATGCTCGGTGGAACGGGAAAAGCCATCCGATATTTCTGCGCTGCCCAGGAGATGATCCATACCTACTCGCTGGTGCATGATGATCTGCCCGCCATGGACAACGATGAGTACAGACGTGGCCGGAAGACCACCCATGCGGTCTACGGAGAAGCCATGGCCATCCTTGCAGGCGACGGACTCCTTAATTACGCCTACGAAGTGGCTGCCCGTTCTTTTGAGACGGGAGAAGATCCCGCAGCCATCGGAAAAGCCCTGCAGGTCCTGACAAAAAAAGCCGGCATCTACGGCATGGTTGGCGGCCAGAGTGCCGACGTGGAAGCGGAAAAACGGGAACTTGACCTGGATGAACCCAAGCTCATGTTCATCCATGAAAATAAAACCGCAGCCCTGATCCAATCATCTCTTATGGTGGGAGCGATCCTTGCGGGAGCAGGCGATGAGACCGTATCAAAACTGGAACAGTGCGGCTACGATATCGGCATCGCTTTCCAGATCCAGGATGACATTCTGGACGTTACGGGCAATGAGGCGGAACTTGGAAAGCCTGTGGGAAGTGATGAAAAGAACCATAAGCTGACTTATGTGACCGCCCACGGTCTTGAGGACTCCGCAGCGGAAGTGGAGCGGCTGTCGAAGGAGGCAGTGTCCATCATCCGCGAACTGGATCTTCCGGATCCGTTCCTGGAGGACCTGGTGGTATCGCTGATCCACAGAACAAAATAACCGAGCAGATCGGGAGGGTACGAAATGTATCTGGAACAGATCAGAAAACCCAATGACATCAAAAATATCGGAAAAGAACATTTGGACGAACTGGCCCAGGAGATCCGTGATTTCCTGATCCAGAAGATCTCCGTTACCGGCGGGCATCTCGGAGCCAACCTTGGCTGTGTGGAACTCACCATGGCTTTGCATTTGGCCCTGAATCTGCCGGAGGATAAGATCGTCTGGGACGTTGGCCATCAGGCTTATACCCATAAGTTACTGACCGGACGCAGAGAGGGTTTTGACCATCTCCGCGCCTATGGCGGCATGAGCGGTTTTCCCAAGCGGGAAGAGAGCCCCTGTGATTCCTTTGATACGGGTCACAGTTCCACCTCTATTTCCGCGGGCCTTGGTCTTGTAAAGGCCAGGGATCTTCAGAAACAGCATCATACGGTGGTATCCGTCATCGGTGACGGTGCTCTGACCGGTGGTATGGCCTACGAGGCCATCAATAACGCAGGCAAGCTGGATACCAATTTTATCATCGTCTTAAATGACAACAATATGTCCATCTCCGAGAACGTGGGGGGTATCAGCAAGTACTTAAATGCGGTGCGCTCCACGGATCAGTATCTGGACCTGAAGGTCAACGTGTATCAGAAACTGATGAACGCCCCTAAAGGTAAGGAGATGGTGGAGAGTATCCGCCACGTCAAACGAAACGTGAAGCATATGGTGGTGGAAGGCGCCTACTTCGAAGACTTGGGACTGACCTATCTGGGACCCATCGACGGCCACGACATCGGCCGTGTGGTGAGAATGCTCCGGGAAGCAAAGAATGTAAAAGGCGCGGTACTTCTTCATGTGCTGACCCATAAGGGAAAAGGCTATGAGCCCGCAGAGCGCCATCCGGCGCGGTT
>JAFUUM010000270.1 GCA_017477805.1 Lachnospiraceae bacterium | reverse complement strand
TTTTGATCCCCGTTTTCCGGAGGGTCAGAATGGGAAATTCCTTGGATAAGTCATAGCGGTTCACAACGCCGAATTTTTTCACGGTGTAAGCGGGAGTGCCGTCTTCCCAGTGGGGGCGCACCTTTTCTCCTTCGGTACTGGTGCCGTTATCCAAAATATCACGGCACATATTGATAAAGATCTGATCAGCCTGACTCATATTCTTATCCTTTCTTTTCGTCGTTCCGGCGAATGCCGGCGACACCGGACGCTGTGCGTCCGGGATTGGAGAAACGCTTTGCGTTTCCTCCTTCTGTATTCAGCGCTGCCACTTCTCGCAGAGCGCGGAGATCTGGTCTGCGAACTTCGCAAGGTCTTTGTTGGCGCCGCCCTGATTTTGCTCGATAACAGCCATCAGGCGCTTGCCCGCTGCAACAAGTCTACCATAAACCCCGGACAATGCAGCAATTGTTTTTTTCTTAACGGGAATGGGCGATGCTTCAAAGAGCAGCTTGCCCGTTGCAAGATCCACCTGGGTCCCGCTGTAGGGTGCGTAACTGTTGTACCCGTATTCCATCCGAAGGGTCTCGGAAAGTGCCGCCACGGACTCATCGTCGCCGTGGACCAGAAAGACCTTTCTGGGCTTTTCTTCAAAGCCGCCGAGCCAGTCGATAAGGCCCTGCTTGTCCGCATGGCCGCTCATACCCGGCAACGTCATGATATGGGCCTGAACGGAGATGGGCTCTCCGAAAAGCTTGACTTCTTCCACGCCGCCGTCCACAAGGACACGGCCAAGGGTACCCTCTGCCTGATAGCCCACAAAGAGGATGGTACATTCCGGACGCCAGAGGTTGTGCTTTAAGTGGTGGCGGATACGGCCGGCTTCGCACATGCCGGAAGCGGAAATGATGACCTTGGGCTCCTTGTCGAAGTTGATCATCTTCGACTCTTCCCCCGTAATGGAGAGGTTCAGCCCCGGGAACTTGATGGGGTTGATGCCCTTTCTCACCAGTTCCATGGCTTCCTCATCGAAGCAGTCTTCGATATTCCGCTTAAAGACTTCCGTGGCATCCACAGCCAGGGGGCTGTCCAGATAAACCGGGAAGTCGGGTTTACTCTTAACAAGTTCCGCCTCCTTGATGTGACGGATAAAGTACAGGATCTCCTGGGTCCTGCCTACGGCAAAGGAGGGGATCACAAGGTTTCCGCCCCGTCCCAGGGTCTCATCGATGATCTTTGCAAGGCTGCCGATGGGATCCACGGGCACATCCGGCTTTGCGTGATAACGGTTTCCGTAGGTGGATTCCATCACCACATAATCCGCTTCCGAGGTATACTGCGGATCCCGGATCAAAGGCTGATCCGTATTGCCGATATCTCCGGAGAAGACGATCTTTTTGGAAACGCCCTCTTCTTCGATCCAGACTTCAATGCTGGCAGATCCGAGAAGGTGGCCGATGTCCGTAAACCGGATCTTGATTCCGTCGCAAAGATCGATGACCTGGTCATAGGCGCAGGGCGTCAGCAAGCGGATGGCCGCATCCGCATCTTCCATGGTGTAGGGCGGCTCCGCATGGGTCTTTTCACCGCTTCGTTTTCCTTTTCTGTTCTTCCACTCCGCTTCCTGCATCTGGATGTGGGCACAGTCACGCAGCATGATGCTGCACAGGTCAGCGGTGGCCTTAGTGGTGACGATCTGTCCCCCAAAGCCTCTTGCGCAAAGCTGCGGCAGCATGCCGCTGTGGTCTACGTGTGCGTGTGTCAGCAGCACGTAGTCGATCCGGATCTCCGGTACGGGGAGGTCGGCGAACTCATAGGTCTGACTTCCCTGTCGCATACCGTAATCCACCAAAATGTGTTTCCCGCAGGCTTCCAAATAATGACAGCTTCCGGTTACTTCGTGATCCGCTCCGATAAATACCAGTTTCATGCGCATCCCCCTTTGTTTTTATTTTTTATTTGAATGCATCCCAGGCGTATTTGCAGGAGGGATTCCAAATGAGCCAGGAATCTCCGCCGTTGTCATATACGGCCTGGATCTGGAGCTTTAATTCTTCCGCTCCGTATTTCCGATCTTTCGGAAGATAGGTAGCGCTAAATCCCTGAAGCCAGGGACGAACCTTTGCCTGTTTCCGGTTCCCCGCCGGGTTGGCGATGGCAAAGGAACGGATGGACACTTTCATGGCGCCGTCGATGGTCTCGTAGGGGTGCAGGTCCGGCACATCCTGGCCGAAGCACCCGTTGGCATAATGGGACGGATAGACCATAGGACTCATGTAATCACAGAACATGGACAATCGCTGGTACTCCTGTCCCACGATGTTACTGTCCACCTTGGAATTGATGACGGTACCGAAGACGTCCAGGGATAAGGGCATCCCCAGCTGGTCCATTTCCCGTTTGATGTTCATGACAAATCTGGTAACCGCAGTGCGTTTCCCGTAGCCGTTTAAGCCGATGGCTTCTTCCGTCACCCCGGTGGCGTAGCGCACGTAGTCGAACTGCACTTCGTCAAACCCCGCTTCCTTGCAGCCTTTCACGATCTCCAAGAGATATTCCGCCGCTTCCACATTGGTGGGATCGATCCAGGAAAAGCCCTGGGAATCATAGTAAACATTACCCTCTTCATCCGGCAGCATCCACTCGGGTTTTACATCGTCGATAAAGGGATCCCGGAACATGACGCAGCGGGCGATGACATAGATCCCGTGTTCATGCAGGGTATTGATGAGGCCCGGCATATCACCCACCAGGACCTGCACGCTTCCCACTTCGTTGATGAGCTCCCGGTCCATGTCGAAGGTGACATTACCCTCATCGTTTTTGGCATCGATCACCACGGCATTTAAGTTCGTCTCATCCATGTGGGTGATGATCTCATCCATCATGCTCTTCATTCCCGCCACGTGGGCACTGACGTAGATCCCGTGGATGGGCTGGGTTTCCTCTGCCGTTTCGGTTTCGGTGGCTGTGGCCGCCGGTTCCGTATTTCCGTTTTCCGTGGCCGCTGCTTCCATGGGCGAAAGCACAAGCAATGCGCCTGCCGTCAGCAGGGCAGTAAATGTTTTCAAAAATCTGTTCTTCATGGTTGTTTCCGTTTCCCCTTTTTGTTTCACAGAGCATACAGAAAGACGGTATCCGAATTCGCTTTCTCTGCTACTTCTAGATTACCGTCTTTTGGCTGAAAAATCAAAAAATCCGGCGGGGATCCCGTCAATAATTTGTGATCATCAGATGATTTACATTTCGTTTGTTCCGGTTCTTGAAAGACACCAGATAATTCTTGTCGTACTCCCGGATCTTAAAGTCCTTTTCGTAAAGGCTCCGGATGTAGGGGGTATCCCGGATCACCAGCATCACCGACGCCTTTGTTTTTTTCAGGCAGTCGCAGAGGCGCCTCTGGGCTTCCTTGTCAAAGGGATTTTGACAATAGGTGGAAAACTCGCTGTCATAAGGGGGATCCAGGAAGATAAAATCCCCTTTCTTCGGCTTTACTTCTTTTAAGAAAGCCTCAAAATCCAGGTTCCGGATCTCCGTGTTTTCCAGGAGTTTTCGCATCTCACTGCTCTCTAACTGTGCGATCTTTTTTTCGAATTTCTTGCGGTTATAGCTGATGCCGCCGTAGGGCACGTTGAAAGCACCCTTTGCGTTGTACCGGAACATGGAACTGTAACAGTATTCCCGCACAAAGTAAAAGCAGGCGGTGCGATAGCCTCTATTGCCCTTTTTTGCGTTATAAAGGCTCCGGACCACGGTGTAATAAGCACCCTTTAAGGCTGCTTCCAAGGAAGCGATCCGGTCTTTTTCCGGCATCTTTTTCTTCTTTTCCAGCTTCGCGGCCCGGCGGAGTTTATCTGCCATGGCACGCTCCGCTTCCTTGCGAAAGGCAGTGGGAGAAACGGCTCCGATCTCCCGGATCTGTTTTCCGTGTTTTTTCAGGAAAGCACGGACCCGGTCATCCGTATTGGTATCAACGGAAGCGGCTGAGCGGGTTTTACCGCTTGCCGCCCCGGAACGGGATTTTCCGAGATCACCGTACAGGCTCAGCAGTTCTTCTGCGAAACTGTCTGTAAGTGCATCGATCTTCCGGAAGTTCCCATAAAGAGAATGAATGGTGTCAAAGAAGAGGAAATCCCCGTCCCGGACACACTCATAGAGATCGATCAACTCCTCCGACAGGTCATTGATCAGGGCCTTTTCCGGTTTCAGTCCGAAGAAAACGGCTCCGCCTCCCACAAAGGGTTCTATGTATCTGTTGATCTTTTCCGGCAGGTTTTCCCGGATCACGGGAAGTTCTCCCGATTTTCCCCCCGCCCATTTGATAAGTGGCTGCATGTTAAAAACTGTATCCCAACAATAAATTTAGCGCTCCATAGTACGATGAGACACCATTATGGTAATCCTGATTGTTATTCTTCAGGAGCTCGCGGTTATTGTCATGTTCCAGATTTCCCGCAACGGCCCTGTCGGAGTAATCCAGAAGACAGGTCATGACGCTTTCGAAGTCGCTCCTGTTTCCCGCAAAGGTGGACAGATACTCCCTGCATTTTTGAAGGATCACGATCTCCGCCTCGGTGTAAGGAACGCCGGTACTCTTGCGCGCTTCCATGGCGGTAACAAAGTTGTTGATCCTCTTTGCCGGCTCCTGGTAATACGCATCGCTATAGAGCAGAGGATAATACCTGATCGCGGCACTTTCCTGATACCGCTTAAGAATAGCCGGTGCATTGGGTGTCGACCCCAGATTTTTCTGGGTGTTGGTATAAGAATCATTGTCCACGCAGTAGGGATTGTCGCAAAGAGACATGTAATACAGGCCATAGGCTGCCTTCACAGCCTTTTTCATGGCATCGGGACTGCTGCTGCCTGCTGCCGCCTGCAGGAGAACATTGTACTCTGCTTCCGCAGCCTGTCTGTCAATGGCAGTAACAAGACCGTCTTCGTTCCTTGCATAGGCTGTGGGGTTCACCACTGCAGGGGATGCGGCATAGGCCGAGGTCACTGCCTGCTGCTCCTGGGTGACGGTCTGCTCCTGGGTCGTAGTCTGTTCCTGGGTGACAGTCTGCTCCTGGGTTACGGTCTGCTCCTGGGTCGTCGTTTGTTCCTGCACGGGAGCACTCTCTGTTACCGCTTCCGCTTCCATCTCGGAAGTTTCTACGGTCTCAACGCTTTCCGTCTCCATCGTTTCCGTCTCGATTTCCACGCTCTCCGTTTCCGCGATCACGGACTCAAAGGTTTCTTCCGGAGATTCCGCAGCTGTTTCCGTTTCTGTTTCCACGACTGCTGCCACGTCGTCCTTATTTTGTTCGGTATAACTCCAGGTCTTGGTCATGAATACGGCGCCCCCTGCCATGATCACCAGGGTTGAGGCGATCAAAACAGCGATCTTGGCACCGCTGATGGAAGTTGTCGCGGAAGTTGTTGTGGCTGCATAGTAGGCGGCTCCTGCTGCCGGTACCTGCGTAGGCGGTACCGGTGCCCCTGCGGGCGTCATCCCGACGGGTGCCTGGGGCGTACTTGCTCCGGGATACATGGTCGCAGCCTGCCCCGCCACGGTGGCCGAGGGCTTCTGCGCCGATGCGATGGGATTGGAAACGTACCGCACCACCGACGTATTCCGGGCAGAGGAAGCGGTACTCTTTGCGGCCGCTGCACTCTTTGCCTGACTGATCTTAGCTGCCGCCTGCTTTGCACCTGCTCCGCCGGCCTTGAAGGTCTCGGGCATACCGGAAACAGCAATCTCGGCAAGAGCAGAAACCTCCTGCCGGAACAGGACATAGAGAATGGGAAGTCCGCCCAGGCTGTAGAGCTTGACACCCTGCTGAACCTCGATCTTCTTCACCGCTTCCTTAATGGAATTCCGGGCATAATTCAGGCGGCTCTTGATGGTGCCTTCTGAAGTACCCATGGCTTTGGCAATGTCCTTCACGGACATTTCTTCGTAGTAATAATACTGAACGCAAAGCCTCTGGGCTGTGGGAAGTCCTTCTAAGACCTCCCCGATCATTCGTCTGTGCTCTTTATTTTCCAGCACGGTCTCGGGGATAAAATACTCGTGGTCATCCTCTGCTTTATCGAAGATAAACTCTCCGGTATCTCCCCCATCTTCCGTGGGGGATGCAAGAAGTTCCCTGGGGTTTTTGTACTTCTGCAGATACCGCAGAGAATAATTGGTGGCGATGCGGCCCGCCCAGGTGTTAAAGCTTCTGGGATCCTGCAAAGTAGGTAGTTTG
Organism: Lachnospiraceae bacterium; assembly: GCA_017477805.1. GTDB lineage: Bacteria > Bacillota > Clostridia > Lachnospirales > Lachnospiraceae > SIG336. Next base: position 1,337 of record JAFUUM010000270.1, on the reverse strand, counting down.
CTGAAGATCTGCAGGTAGGTTTCCTGCATCATATCTTCCACGGCATGATAATCCCTTAAGATATCCCAGATGATCTTGTAAATGTACTTCTTGGAAAGTTCGTATATCTTTGTATAGTCAATGGATTGACCCTTTTGGATCCTCTCCACTTCCCGGAATAATTCTTCGTCTTTTGCCTGATAGACAAAGGTATCAGATCTCATGACCTTGTATCCTCCAGTTTCTCTATGATCCCGTATATTTTCCGGTCTACGGTAAAGCCTTCCGCCTCTGTGGGGAAATCCGTTTCCTCCGCCAGCACGCGGAACAGGATCAAGAGCGGTATGCACCTTTTGGCAACCTCACCCATTATATCATCCACAGTTCCCATATTCATCACCTTTCTCCGTCATCCGCCGGTTAAATGTAAAGGATACGGCTCTGGGTACGATAATGCTGTCCGTCCTCGGGAACCAGGTAATAGTCATAACCGGTACTTCTGCCCTCGCCCCTGTCATCCCAGGTCACATCCACCATCTTCCACTCGCCGCCTATCTTGAAAGCATTCCATGCATGGGAGCCGTAAGGGGTATCACCGGTCACGTAATAACTGCGATAGCCCATAACGCTCATGCAATAGGAAAAAGTCTCAGCATATGCGGAACAAACTCCCATCCGGTTCAGCATCAGGCAGGCCATATGATGGGTGGACTCACCGTAAACATGGTTCGTATCATACTCAGCGTAAGCAGCAAGCCAGTCATGGGCCGCTTTGATGCGCCCCATGTCAGTGCTTTCGGCAGCACAGATCTGAGCTGCCACGCCGATGACCAGTTCCTTTGCCTGACAGGTCGCACTGGTTCCGTGGGCAGGTCTTCCTTCATAAACACCGAAGGTCTTGTAGTGATCCCAAAGGGCTGCTTTGCCGGTTCCCACCACTGCTGCCACGTCGGGGTTTTCCGCAGCGTAACGCACATGATCAAAGAAATAACTTTCATCCACGGTGATGTAATTTCTGTGGACACGGTTCACATACTGCTGGGGAGTCTCAATGCGGTAATACCCGTTTCCGAGATCCGTGAACTTGACATCTTCCCACACCTCGGTACCGTTGGCGAACCGAACGATCACCCCGCGGAACATTTCCACCTTTGCGTAGTTGATGTAATCCTGAGTTGTCCAGCCCTCCGCGGCTTTGACGTTCATGTTCTTTCCAAAGAACACTGCCAGTACCATCAGAAACAGCATCATGATCTTTGCGGCTTTATTGTTTTTCATTTCGTTATCCTCCTATAAAGCAGTTTTCCCTGCTCTTTTTCCTTTTTGTTGGAGGATAGATACAAGGTCTTTTCAATCGG
>JAFUUM010000269.1 GCA_017477805.1 Lachnospiraceae bacterium | reverse complement strand
GCAGGAGGATCACCGGGATATAGAGCAGATCCGTTAAAATCAGATAAAGAAGAGATTTTGTTTTCACACCGTTTAACAGATCCAGGTAATCTTCCAGCACATATTTCCCGGTAAACCCGATACGTTCCAGCGTGTCCCTCAAAGAAAACAGAAGTTCCTTATCATTTTCCAGCCTGTGTATCAGATCTTTTCTCTTTTCCGCATCATCTACATCAAGTAGCGGTTCCCGTATCATACAATACAGTTCTTCCGCTCCTGCCGACGTGACCGTATAATTCAAACGGCGAAAAACCTCGGTCAGGTCCAGGTCATTCCATGTGATATCACCAATAACGAACGATTGTTTTCTGCGCAGAAATGCACGATGACAGGTATCAGCAGTCCGATGGTAGAAATCCAGAGGTTTTTGTCCATACTCTTTTCTTGTCATCTCCTTTTGCCTTGAGTCAGCCAGTCTTTGCCGGCTGACTCCCTGAAAGCCAAGAAAGAGCAGTAATATAATAACGGCAATAATCCAGTACATAATCGGTTGCCCTTCCGAACAGTAAGATCAAACACCCAGATCTTCGGGTCCGAAGCTGAGCGGTAACAACTGTTCCAACGTAAATACTTTGTAATTTTCTTCCGATACAGCCACAATGATCTGGAAGTTTTTGGGATCTACAAACTCCCGAAGAACCTGTCTGCAGACTCCGCAGGGAGGGGTCAGATTATTAGGTTTATATCCTTCCGGACCGCCAACGATGGCAATCTTGGTAAACTCTGTCTTACCTTCGGATACGGCTTTGAAAACAGCTGTTCTTTCGGCGCAATTAGAGGGGGTATAGCCTGCATTCTCCACATTACAACCCTGATAAACATGGTCATCAACGCTAAGCAGTGCGGCTCCCACCTGAAAATGGGAATATGGTGTATAAGCATGTTCTCTGGCACAGAGAGCAAGCCTGATCAATTCCTGATCCGTGATCATTTCGTATCTCTCCTGTCTTACATTTTTGTGATGATCTCTCTGACGAGAGTTTTGAATTTTGCGGAGGCCTTATCGGCAGCTTCCTGTACTTCTTTATGGGAAAGAGGGGTTGCGGACAGACCCGCAGCCTTGTTACTGATCAGGGAAATACCACAGATCCTCATACCCGCATGACGGCCGGCGATAGCTTCTACTGCCGTACTCATACCTACGGCATCTCCGCCAAAAGTCTTCACCATTCTGATCTCTGCGGGAGACTCATAGGACGGACCGGTAAGCTGACAATATACACCCTCCTTCAGATCGATCCCCTTTTCCGCAGCGGTAGAACGGATCAGTTCCCGAAGATCTTTTCCGTAGATCTCAGACATATCGGGGAACCGGGTCCCCAGTTCCTCGGGATTGGGTCCGATGAGGGGATTCGGTACAAAGCATGCGATATGATCCGTGATCATCATCAGATCTCCCGCTTCCATATCATCGCCCACGCCCCCTGCAGCATTGGTAAGAAACAGGATCTCGGCCCCCATCATATGCATCAGCCGTGTGGGAAGAACTACATCTTCCATGGCATAACCTTCATAATAATGTACTCTTCCCTTCATGCAAACTACAGGAACGGATCCGACATATCCGAAGATAAATCTTCCGTCATGTCCGGCAACGGTGCTTACGGGGAAACCATCGATATCACCGTAGGGGATCTCCGCTTCCACTTTGATCTCGTTGGCAAAATCACCGAGGCCGGAGCCCAGGATCAATGCAACTTTCGGCTGAAAATCAGTTTTTTCCCGAACCTGTTTAAAGCATTTTTCCAGACGGTCATATACTTTACTCATGTTAAAAATCTCCTTCATATAAGATAAACAAACTAGCATTAGTATATCAAAAACAGGGCTGTCTTCCAACTGACAGCCCTGTTTATATGAAACCTATTTTGTACTCGTTTAACTATTCTTTTACTAGAAAACCATATACACCATTACCAAGAAGCGCGTTAAAAGTAACAGTAGAAGGATCATCATCCTGATCTTCCTGGGTAAATACAACGCCACCTTTCGTAACGCCGACAACAATCACTTTGCCTTCAACCGCATTGGCGAGCCCTGCTTTTGCCGTTGTAAACTTATCTGTTGTAATGGTTCTTCCATCCGAAAAATTAAATGTTTTAGCATTTCCTGTTATTGTGTTATTTTCATTTGCTTCAAACCATGATTCAGATGCACAGAAAGGATTACTGATCAAGTCAATAATATTGAAAGATGTTGCTGCGGCAACGGTGTATCCGCCTTCAGTCGCATAACCTGTAAGGGATGCATACGCAGCACTCTGGCAAGATTCATTTGCAGCATATGTATTGACTGCATATTCCTCTTTATCCTTGCAGATCGTATCATCGCTCTTCACAACAGCCGCTCCCTGTTCATAATAGAAAGAACCTTTTACTTCCGATTCCATTTTTTCACCATTAGAAGAGATTACTTCGAAATGGCTGGACTTTCTTTCTTCCTCAAGACGCGCCTGCTCTTCTTCGGATGTTTCACCGGAAGAACTGCCGGAAGAACCGCCGATTGTTACAACTTCCAGAGTCCCCTCGTAACTTGTAGAAGATGCTTGTTTACTACAAGAGACAGAACCAGAATAACCTT
>JAFUUM010000268.1 GCA_017477805.1 Lachnospiraceae bacterium | reverse complement strand
GCCAAGGGCCAGAGATCCGGTATCTCCCATAAAAACACTGGCAGGATGGGCATTATAAAACAAAAAGCCCAGCAGGGATCCGATCATAGCTGCGGAGGTGATCATTACCGCCACGGAAACCTCAGGTTCCATGTGAGGCATTTTCCCCGGATCCAAAAATGAGGAAAGCATTCCGGTAACATACTCCCCATTCAAAAGTGCAGCGGCCGCCATAAAGAACATGGCCACCACCACGGTGACACTGGAAGCAAGACCGTCCAGGCCATCGGTGAAATTGGTACCGTTGGTGGTACCAAGAAGTACCAGATAGATCAGGGGGATTGCAAGGAACCCAATGCCCCAAAGGTAACCGCCTGTAAAAGGAACACGGAGGCTTAAAGACAGACCGCTGAAGGACACCATGTACCAGGCAAAGAGAGTGCTGACAACCAGCTGGCCGATGGTCTTTTGCCAGGGTTTTAAGCCCATGGAACGTTTTAATACAACTTTGATAAAGTCATCCGCAAAACCGATGAGACCAAAACCCAAAGTCAACAACAGGATGGGCAGGATATATCTGCTGCGGTGCAGAAACACCAGGCATAGCACCGTATAAGAGATCAGAAAGATCCCGCCGCCCATGGTGGGGGTTCCGTTCTTTTTCAAATGGCTCTCCGGGCCTTCGTTTCTTACGGTCTGGCCTACTTTCAGCCGAAGCAGAAAAGGGATCATAAATTTACCAAGCACTGCGGATAGCAGGCAGGATGCGATTACTGTGATTGCTAAAATGATCTTGATCATGGATTCTCCTCTCCCGTGGATGTACCATCCAGGTCATCTCCTGTTTCGGGATCGATATGATGCCCGGTCTCGGGATCGATAAAGGTTCCGGTGGCGGGGTCCAGTTCGAAGGTACGCCACACCTGGGTATTGACGGTGGAAGCGGTCTCTCCGGAGGCAGTTTGGCCTTCACCGGCCTCGCCATTTTCTTCCGGATTTTCTCCTTCTCCGGTATTCTCACCCTCACCGCTTTCGCCTTCGGTACCCTCCGGATTCTCGGCAGTGCCGTTTGCAGCAGCAAGTTGTTCTTTATACCCATTGGTAATGGAAAGGTTTAACGCTTCCAGTTCTGCGATCTCTTTTTCCGTCAACTCTTCCGTCATGAAAATATTCAGATACGGAAGGGCTTCCGTCATGATGTTACGGGCAATACCGGTTGCAAACTTGGCATCCGCCTGCTCTTTGGCGTTGGCTCTGTCCACCACAACATAAAAGATGTACTGCGGGTTATCCGCCGGAGCATATCCCATAAAGGAAACCACATATTCACCGTTTCCTCTGGGCAGGGTCTCTGCCGTTCCCGTTTTTCCGCCCACTTTGTAACCTGCGGGACGGGCACGCTTACCGGTACCCTCTTCCACAACACCGTTGCAGTAATCAATGATGGTATCGCTTACTTCTTCTGAAATGGTACGTTTCAGCACCCTGGGGCTGATGGTCTGCGCCACAGAGCCGTCTGCGTTCAGGATCTTGCTGACGATATGGGGTTCATAGTAATAGCCGCCATTTACGAGAGATGCAAAGCCGGCCACCATCTGGATCATGGTCACGTTAAAGGTCTGACCGAAGGAGTTGGTGGCAAGTTCCGCACTACCCATGGTATTTGCGGTATAAACAAGGCTGTCGGTACGGGCTTCTCCCGCAAGATCCACATTGGTACGAAGTCCAAAATTAAAGGCATGCTGGTACTTACAGAATTCCGTAGGACCCATGGTCTCTGCGATGTAAGTCAATGCCACGTTACAGGATGTCTCGATGGCGCCTTTGACACTGATGATTCCGTCGCCGTAACGGTTGTGACAGCGGATCTTATGTCCGCCGATCTCACGGACTCCGGTACAGTTATAGGTCTCATTTCCCGTGATACTGCCATCGTCCAGTGCCGCCGCAACGGTAAAGGGTTTGATGACGGATCCGGGTTCATAGGTATCGGAGATACAGAAATTTCTCCAGAACCGCTGGATGGTATCCTGCAGTTCATCTTCTTCCTGGAGTTCCGCGATCTGTTCTTCCGTATAATAAGCACTGATGTTATAAGGATCATTGAGATCAAAGTTGGGATAGCTGGCCATGGCCACAATATTTCCTGTGTTGATCTCATATACGATGCAGCCGATGTTATTGGCCCCCAGGCCTTCTCTTGCCTCGTTGGCATGCTCATCGGAAAAGGCCTTCAGGTACTTTTCACAGATAGCCTGCACGTTGGAATCGATGGTGGTAACGATAGTCTCGCCGTCCACTGCAGGCTTGATGG
>JAFUUM010000017.1 GCA_017477805.1 Lachnospiraceae bacterium | reverse complement strand
GCGGAGCGGAACCCACGGTGTCTGTTGTGATCCCCTCCAAGGATCATCCGGAACTGTTAAGGCAGTGCATTGGTAGTTTTCTTGAGAAAACAGATTACGATTCGCTGGAATTTGTCATCAGCGACAACGGAAGTTCACCTGAAAACAGTGAGGCCATCGGTGAATATCTGGAGGAGCTGAAGAAGGAATACCCGGGAGTTTACTTCACCTATCTTTTCAAACCAAGAACCTTTAATTTTTCTGCTATGTGCAACGATGCGGTTTACATAACACATGGCAAATTAATTCTTCTTTTGAACGATGATGTGGAGATTTTGGAGAAAAACTGGCTGCGGATCATGGTGGGTCAGGCACTGATCCCCGGTACCGGAGCCGTGGGTGCCAAACTCCGATATCCGGGGGAGGAACGGATCCAGCATGCGGGGATCACCAATATGGAGATCGGTCCCTGCCATAAACTGGTAACGTTTCCGGACGACAGGATCTACTATCTTTGTCATGGAGCCACCGCCCAGAACATGCTGGCGGTGACGGCGGCCTGCCTGCTGGTGGACCGGGATCTTTATCTCCGGGCAGGGGGATTGGAAGAGTCCATGGCAGTGGCTTATAATGATGTGGACTTCTGTTTTCGCTTGCATGAGATGGGATACCGGAATGTGCAGAGAAACGATGCGGTGCTGACCCATCATGAGTCCCTCAGCCGCGGCAGCGACGAAGAAGAGGGGAAATGGGAGAGGCTCCTTCGGGAAAAGGCCGCTCTTTACGGCAGACATCCGAAATTGGAGAACCGGGATCCCTATTACGCTCCCGGCCTTTGCGGACACTCTCCGGAATATGAGCCGGAGCGGACCTTTGATCACGAAAACAGATTATGCGTTCTGAAGCCGCATAAGATGGATCCGGAAGCGGAAGCAAAGATCCGGGAGGATGAGACCATCGTCCCCACATTGGAACGGTCGGGAGTGCAATTGAAATACCATGCCTCCGAGCCGGATATCCTGATGATCGAGGGCTGGTGCTACCAAAGAGGGGCGGATCATGCCGCTTATACCCCTGGGGGCCGGTTCCTGATCCTGAAGGAAGAGAAGAACCCCGAAGAGGGCGGAAACGGCAGGGTATACCGGATCCCCGTTTTCTCAAGATACCGGTATGATGTGGAAGCCATCCTGCCACAGGAAAAAAATATTGCCCTTTCCGGCTTTGTATGCAGAGCCGAAGTGTCGGAATTTGAACCCGGTACCTACGGATTATGGATCGCATATGAGAACAGGAACGGGGATTATCAGGGAAAGAGGGCTCTAAACAGAGTCCTGAAGATAGGAGTGTAGTTACATGAGTTTTAACAACGAAGAGGATAAACTGCAGGCGGAGCAGGACCTTGCTTACTGGCGTGCGGAATACGAGCGGGAGAAAAAGAAGAATGCGGTATTGTCCGACCGCCTTGCGGATGCAAACCGTCAGGCCGAGGATCTGCAGGCTAATCTGGACCGCATCAAGAACAGCGGGATCTGGAAAGCTTCCGCCCCCGCCAGAGATCTCTATCATCTGGCCCAGCGCACCAAGGAGAGAGTTGGCAACTACGGTTCTCCCAAGGGTATCGCAAGAAAAGTCCAGAGCAAGATGATCGAGAAGAAGGCAAGGCTGCAGCACGGCCTGGCCAGCTTCCCCACACCGGAAGAAGCGGAAAAGCAGAAGAATACCAAATTTTCCAGGGATATCACCTTCAGCATCCTCGTACCCTTATATAATACCCCCAGGAAGTTTTTGACGGAGATGATCGGATCCGTTCAGGCTCAGACCTACCAGAACTGGGAACTCTGCCTGGCGGACGGTTCGGATGATGCCCATAAAGAAGTGGGAGAGTATTGCAGAGAACTGGCGGAGAAAGACTCCAGGATCAAATACCGGAAACTGGAAAAGAATGAGGGTATTTCCGGGAACACCAACCAGTGTCTTCAGATGGCCACCGGTGAGTACATCGGTCTTTTTGACCATGATGATGTGCTGCATCCCTGTGCCCTGTATGAATACATGATCCGGATCTGCGAAGAGAATGCGGATTATCTGTATTGCGATGAGACCACCTTTAAAGGAAACGGTACCATCGACGATATGCTGACCATCCACTTCAAGCCGGATTTTGCGGTGGATAATCTGCGGGCCAACAACTACATCTGCCATTTCAGCGTGTTTTCCAAGGACCTGCTGGATGGGATGGAACTGTTTCGTACCAAGTTTGACGGCAGCCAGGACCATGACATGATCCTGCGTCTGACTTCCAGAGCAAAGCATGTGGTCCATGTGCCCAAACTCCTTTACTACTGGAGATCCCATAAGGGCAGTACCGCTGCGGACATCAATGCAAAGAGCTACGCCATTGAGGCAGCAAGAGGGGCTGTGGCGGATCACCTTGAGAAGTTCGGTTTCAAGAACTATCAGATCATCAGTACCAAGGCTTTTGAGACCATTTTCCGGATCAAGTACGAGATCATCGGAAATCCCAAGATCTCCATCCTGATCCCCAACAAGGATCATGTGGAGGACTTAAGACGCTGTATTGACTCCATCCTGCAGCGCTCCACCTATGACAATTACGAGATCCTCATCATCGAGAACAACTCCGTAAAGCCCGAGACCGAGGAGTATTATGCGTCCCTGAAGGATAAGAAGAACATCCGGATCCTTCGCTACGAAGGGGAGTTCAATTACTCCAGGGTCAATAACTTCGCCGCATCCCAGGCGGAGGGCGAATATCTTGTCCTCTTGAACAACGATACGGAAGTGATCTCCATCAACTGGATGGAAGAACTTCTTATGTACGCCCAGCGCAGCGATGTGGCCGCCGTTGGCGCAAAGCTTTATTATCCCGATAAGACCATCCAGCATGCCGGTATCGTCATCGGTCTGGGAGCCCACAGGACAGCGGGCCATACCCACTATAAGGTGGCCCAGACCAATCTGGGTTACATGGGGAGACTTTGCTATGCCCAGGATGTGACCGCGGTCACCGGAGCCTGCCTCATGGTGAAAAAGAGCCTGTATGATGAGGTGGGAGGCCTGGATGAAAGCTTCGTCGTTGCCTTAAACGACGTGGACTTCTGCTTAAGGCTTCGGGAAAAAGGGTATCTGAACGTATGGAACCCTTACTGCGAACTCTTCCACTATGAGTCCAAGTCCAGAGGAATGGACGATAACGGAGAGAGCGCAGCCAGATATAACGAAGAATCCGCCCGTTTCCGGCAAAAATGGAAAAAGCAGTTAGAGCAGGGAGATCCCTACTATAATCCCAACTTTTCCCTTGATCGGAGCGATTATTCACTGAAAGTATGATATGATAATTAGGAGATAAAGGTCAGGAGGCAATCATGCTTGCATAGAGTGCTTCCTGACTTTGAGATCCGCTGAACATGAGCAGGTAGCGCAATTGCGCGGACTGCGAATGTTTAGGATTGCGAATGCAATCCTTATTATCAATTCAGGAGGTGTCATCGTGAATTACAAAGAAACCTTTGAGAAATGGATATCTGACCCCTATTTTGACGATGCGACCAAGCAGGAACTGCTGGCCATCCGCAACAACGAGACCGAGATCGAGGAGCGCTTCTACCAGGATCTGGAATTCGGTACCGGCGGACTCCGCGGCGTTATCGGAGCGGGCACAAACCGTATGAACATCTACACCGTACGTCGTGCTACCCAGGGTCTTGCAAATTATATCAAGAAAAACGGCACGGAGAAGAAGGGTGTCGCTATTTCCTGCGATAACCGCAGATTTTCTCCCGAATTTGCCGATGAGACCGCTAGATGCCTGGCTGCAAACGGCATCAAAGCGTATATCTTCGAATCCTTAAGACCTACCCCGGAGCTGTCCTATGCTTTAAGAAAGTTAGGCTGTACCGCAGGTGTTATGATCACCGCCAGCCACAATCCTCCGGAGTATAACGGTTACAAGGCATATTGGGAGGACGGCGCCCAGGTGACCCCTCCTCACGATAAAGGGATCATCGATGAGGTCAAAGCCATCGCAGACTTCTCTGAAGTAAAGACCATGTCTAAAGAAGATGCCATGGCACAGGGACTTTACGAGGTCATCGGAAAAGAGATCGATGATGCTTACATGGCAGAGTTAAAGAGCCTTTCCATCCATCCCGAAGTCATCAAAGAGATGGCGGACCAGTTAAAGATCGTTTACACCCCCTTCCATGGAACCGGTAATCTCCCTGTGAGACGGATCCTGAAGGAACTGGGTTACAATAACGTTTATATCGTACCCGAGCAGGAACTGCCGGATCCCGATTTCACCACACTGGATTATCCTAATCCCGAGGATCCCAAGGCCTTTACCCTGGCTCTGAAGCTGGCAAAGGAAATGGATGCGGATATCGTTCTTGCTACGGATCCCGATGCAGACCGTCTCGGTATCTATGCAAAGAACTCCGTGACCGGAGAATATGAAGCCTTCACCGGAAACATGTCCGGTATGCTCATCGGAGAATATGTGCTCCGTGAAAAACAGAAAATGGGTACCATGCCCGAAAATCCCGCACTGGTGACCACCATCGTGACCACCAACCTGGCACCTGCCATTGCTGCAGATTATAACGTGAAGTGTATCGAAGTCCTGACAGGCTTTAAGTACATCGGCGAGCAGATCAAACTCTTTGAACAGACCGGCAGCAACCATTACGTCTTCGGTCTGGAAGAGAGCTACGGCTGTCTGGTGGGTACCCATGCCCGTGATAAGGATGCGGTGGTAGCAGTGATGATGCTCTGCGAAGTGGCTGCATGGTGCAAAAAGCAGGGCAAGACCCTCTGCGACCAGATGAATGAGATCTACGAGAAATACGGTTTCTACAAAGAGACCCAGTATTCCATCACCATGAAAGGTATCGACGGTGCCAAGGAGATCAAGGCACTGATGGAAAAGATCAGAAACAACCCACCCAAGGCATTCGGCGATCTGAAGGTAAACGAATTCAGGGATTACGAGTCCGGAGAAGTTGTGGACAACAGAGACGGCAGCAAGCATGGTACCGGACTTCCGAAGTCCAACGTGCTCTACTTCGATCTGACGGAGAATTCCTGGTGCTGTGCACGTCCTTCCGGAACCGAGCCCAAGATCAAGTTCTACATGGGCGTAAAGGGCAGCAACAAAGAAGATGCTGCAAAGAAAGTGGAGGATCTGACAGCGGCTGTGAAAGCCATGATCGAAAGCTAAAGAAATATGAAGAAAGCGGATTTTCTGAAAACCTTAAATTATCTTCGACGAAACGGCTTCAGAAAAACGCTGACCGCAGTAAATGAAAGACTTAAGTCCCACTATGGTGAGGACTATCAGTACATGCTTCCCTCTGAGAGCGAGCTTGCCTCTCAGAGGGAAACTTGCGTATTAACGAAGGACCCGAGGAAGATCAGTATCCTTGTACCTGCCTATGAGACTGCGGCAGCGTATCTGAGAGAACTGCTGGATTCTGTCCTTTCCCAGTCCTATCCTTTTTGGGAACTGCTCCTGGCAGATGCCAGCGAGAGCGATATCGTAAAAACCACTCTGGAAGAATGGAAAAAAGAACATGTGTTACCAGATGGAGCGTCCATTCGCTATGAACGTCTTCCGGAAAACGGCGGGATCTCTGAAAACAGCAATCTGGCTCTGTCTTATACCGATGGGGACTACGTGGCGCTTTTGGATCACGATGATGTGCTGACACCGGATGCCCTTTATTCCATGGCGGAACAGATCAGGGCCTATGAAGGGCAGGATAAGAAGGTGGCCTTTCTTTATTCTGATGAGGATAAATGGGATGTGGATACCGGGCGGTATACGGAGCCGAATCTGAAACCGGATTATGATCCGGACTATCTTCTTTCCAATAACTACATCTGCCACCTGCTGGTGATGGAGGGATCCCTGATCCGCCGCTTGAAGTTCAGACGGGAATTTGACGGATCCCAGGACTATGATCTGATCCTGCGGGCCGGAAGAGAGGCGGCAAAAGAAGGCAGCCTCATGATCCATGTGCCGAAGGTGCTGTATCACTGGCGGATCCACAGCGGATCCACGGCAGCAAATCCAGCCAGCAAGTCCTATGCCTATCTGGCAGGAAAAAGAGCCCTGGAAGATCATCTGAAGGAACTTAAAATAAAAGCGACAGTTATGGAAAATGACCACGTGGGCTTTTATCAGGTGAGATACGATGACGGGATCTTTCCCACCAGAGAGGATATCGGAGCCTATGGTGGCAAGTTATTAAATCGTGATAAGATAACTATAAGTGGAATTCTCGATGAAAAGGGAATTTGCGCCTATGCAGGCCTTCCGGATTCCTATGGCGGCGAAGGCAACCGTGCCACCGTTTCCAGACGGGCAAAGGTCCTGGATGCCAGGGTGATGATCCTGCGGGAGGAGCTGATCCCTCTTTATGAAAAGCATATGGGGATCCCTTATCCGGGAGATTATGAAACCAGAACAAGAGCATTTTGCCGAAGCCTGGATGACAGGATCTGGAAACAGCGCAGCATCAAGCTTTGTGAAGCAATACAGAAGATGGGTTATGTCCTTTTATACACTCCGGAGATCCATGTAAATCAATGAAAACAACCGTGATCATACCGAACTACAACGGAATAAAATATCTTCGGAACTGCCTGATGTCCCTGCGGGAGGATTCTGCGGATACGCCCATCATCGTGGTGGATAACGGGTCTTCGGACGGAAGCGAGAAGGTGTATTCCGGGTTCGACGGTGTAACACAGATCAGAAATACCGAAAATCTGGGGTTTTCCGCGGCTGTGAACCAGGGGATCCTGGCAGCGAAAACGGAATATGTGATCTTATTAAATAATGATATAGAAGTTAAAACAGGATTTATCCACGCACTGGAGACCGCATTAGATAAGGACCCCCGCGTTTTTTCTGCTCAGGCCCAGATGCGGAGCCTGCATGAACCGGAACGGCTGGATGGAGCAGGGGATTATTACTGTGCTCTCGGCTGGCCTCTGGCGGCTGCAAAAGGCCGAAATATCAGCTGCAGAGCCAATCGTGGCAAGTGGATCTTCTCTTCCTGTGCCGGAGCTGCCATCTACAGAAGAGAACAGCTGATATCTTTTGGGCTCTTTGATGAGCTCCATTTTGCCTATTTTGAAGATGTGGATGTGGGATATCGGGCAAGGATCCTGGGATACCGGAACCGGTATGTTCCGGAGGCCGTTGTCCTCCATGCGGGAAGCGCTTTTTCCGGCTCCAGACATAATGCATTTAAAGTAAACCTTTCTTCCGCTAACAGCATCTATCTCATAGCGAAAAACATGCCGTTCCTGCAGATCCTTCTTAATCTGCCGTTTCTGGTCCTTGGCTATCTGGTGAAGATCCTGTATTTTACCCGGAAAGGGCTGGGAGGTGTGTACCTTCGTGGACTTTGCAAGGGCTTTGCCAAAGCTTTTTCCAAAAGAGGACGGGAGAGAAAGGTCCGTTTTTCCTTCAAAAATCTTGGAAATTACTGTAAGATCCAATTGGAATTATGGGGAAATCTTTTCAGGCTGCTGGAAAGGTAGTAAGCGTATAAGCAGATGATCAAAGACAACCAGAAATATTTTAATACCTTGCATGTGGTGATCGACGGGGCTATCGTGGCCGCGTCTTATTGTGCTGCCTATTGGCTGAAGTTTGAGAGCCCCATCTCCGGCATCGCACATTACAATAACCACCTGCCCATGGAAACCTACTTCCAGGCCATTCCTTTTCTGGTGATCGGATATCTGCTGATCTACAGATACTGCAAGCTTTATACCCCAAAGCGCGGCACCAAGTCCGGAAGCGAGTTTTTACGGATCCTGGAAGCCAATGTCATCGGTATGCTGGTGCTCCTCAGCGTGCTGTTCCTGATCTGGCAGCAACACTTTTCCCGAAGCATGATCGCCTATTTTGGGATTTTGAACGTTTCTCTGACGGCTGTTTTCAGGACTATGGTGCGTCAGGTCCTTCGATACCTGCGGCTGAAGGGACATAACCTGAAACATGTGCTGATCGTGGGATATTCTCGGGCGACGGAAAAATATATCGACCGACTGCGGGCAAATCCCCAATGGGGATACTGGGTTCACGCCATTTTGGATGATGAAGTGCCCATCGGGTCTGTTTATAAGGGGATCCGGGTCACCGGAAAGATCTCGGAACTGGGTGAGGTCCTTCGATCCAACAGTATGGATGAGATCGCCATCGCCCTTCCCCTGGAAAAGTACGCCGAACTTGGCAAACTGGTAGAACAGTGTGAGAAATCCGGCGTACATACGAAGTTCATCCCGGATTATACCGGTGTGTTTTCTTCCAAACCTTATATAGAAGATCTTGGAGGCCTTTCTGTTGTAAATATCCGGAATGTGCCCCTGACCAATACCTTTGCCAGATTTCTGAAGCGGACCATGGATCTTGTGCTCTCTGTCATCGGAGCCATCCTGATCTCCCCGCTTCTGCTCATCATTACCATTGCCGTAAAACTTTCCAGTCCCGGCCCCGTGATCTT
>JAFUUM010000267.1 GCA_017477805.1 Lachnospiraceae bacterium | reverse complement strand
GGATAAAGAACAGATCCCCAAGTACCGCGATCAGGTTCTGAGCCTGGCTGATGAGGAAGAAAGTAATGTAGCGTCCAAAGTATTTATGCACGTAGTTGATCTTCATTCCTTCCGGTGTTTCCACTTTCACATGGATAATGGCCACCAGGATCAGAGCGCCCACCCAAAGGGCCAACGTAGTATAGAAAGGTGCCATGGCGGAACCGTAGTTTTCAATGGCATAGATCTCAACTGTCTCCAGTTTCACGGGTGAAGAAATAAATTCGCCAAGACTCTCCGGTTCTTCTTCCAGAACCCGGACCAGTTCCTGATATCTGGAATCCTGCAGTACCTTATTCAACTCATCAATGGCTTTTGTCAGCTTGGTATCCACACTCACAAGGATATCTCTGGACTGCTTTAACGCATCTTTTCCTTCTCCCAGAGTGCTCTGCAGTTCCTCCAGTTTGGAAACGATGCGGTCACTGTCTCCGGAAAGAGTTTTCAGTGCATCCACTGCCAGATCCATGGCTTTATCCGCATCTGCCATCGCCTTGTCATAAACAGTGGATGTTTTTTCCTGAAGCGCGGATTCCATGTCCGTGATCTGACCGGTTGTAATGTCGATGAGATTCACCAGTTCCAGGATCAGGGCTTTTAAATCTTCCGCACTTTGAATGCCCTTTCCCCCCTGAAGCTTTTCTTCCATCAGTGCAAGGCTTTGTTCCACGGGACTAAGAAGCCCCTTTACATCCACGCCGAAGATATCTCCTCTTGCGGAAAGTGTGGAGACAAGTGCTTCCACCTTTTGCACGATGTTTAAATACTCATCGATCTTCTCGTCATAATGTTCCAGTGCCGCAGAAAGATCCATCTGATCCTGCATCAGACCCGCCCGAACGGTTTTTAAGGCATTCACGGAAGCTGTAACACCGGTATGCACTATATCTCCGGTGGAATCTCCCATTTTCCCGGCGTAATCCAGGGCATCCCCAACGGCATAAATGGAATTGACGCTCTGCTGGTTTAGATCTTCCAGCCCGGGAAACAGGGCCTGGGTGGTCTCCACCAGCTGATCCGTGGCATCCATCAGGGAAATAAACGTGGACAGGATCACTTCGTAGGTCCGGATGGAGCTGTCCACATTTTCCAGTTCCACGATGACATTTTCCAGAATGGTCTTATCGTCATCATCCCGCCAGGCAAGAACTTCGCTGCCGCTCATGACCTTATCGGTGATGGTGGAAACAAAGGATGCATTGATCTGCTCCTGTACGGCTTTCTGGGCCTTCTGGGTGATCTTGGGCGCGATGGCGTTCTTCTTATCGTTCTCGTAGTAGATGATCTTGGGCTGTTTTACCGCCCCGTCCTCCACAAACCCGATGAGCTGCTCCGTAAAATCCGCCGGAATGATCAGAGCCGCATAATACTTTCCGTTGTAAATACCCTGGACAGTCTCTTCTTCAGAATCCGTAAATACCCAGCCGATGGTGTTATTGGCCTTTAAGCCCTCCACCACACTGTCACCCACGTTCAGGGAAAGAGATCCAATGGAGGAACCCTGGTCCAGAGAATACACCGCAATGGGAATGTTCCCTGTAGCTGAGGGACCGTAGGGATCCCAGTTGGAGAAGATATTGAACCAGGCATACAAACTGGGAAGAAGGGTAAGTCCGATGATCACCACAACCGCCACCACGTTACTGGAATGGCGCTTTGCATCCTGGATAAACACCCAGCCGATCTTCCGGAGATTCGGAAACAGTTTCTTCACAGGTGCCGGCATATTCCGGACCTGGGCCCGCACCTGCGCGGACATGCGCTCGATATCCTGACCGATCAGGTTCTCCGTTTCTTCATCGCCAGCCTCGTCCTCACCGGCCCATTTCTGGGTCGTCTTTTGCATCTGGTAATCAAAGTACTCCACCGTGATCAGATAAAAGGCCAGGATGAACAGAGAAAGGATCCACAGGATCAGGAACACCACCTTATTACTCCCCGTTAAAAACAAAAGAGCCAAAAAGATCGTGGGGATCAGGAATAAGAGCTTGATGCCGGTCCGTATTCTTTTCTGGTTTTTTTCATGCTGCTGTCTGCTGACTTCAGACAGCTCTTCATACATTTTCTCGTAATCTTTCATATCCGTCTTTCGCTCATACCGGAACCGGTATTACAGCATTTTGGTATCTTCCATACGTTCTTCCACGTAGTGATTTAAGCCCATCAAAGGCTTTCTGATGAACAATCCCACCGTCAGCGCGATGGCCACAAAGATCAGCAGGATCAGGCAGTTCCGGAGATACTCCCACTCATAGGCTCCGCCGATGGTTTCCCGCATGGCATTGATGGCGTAAGGGAAGGGAAAGAAAATGTAGATCTTCCGGTACACTTCCGGCAGCAGTTCGATGGGGAAAGTTCCGCCGGAGCCTGCGATCTGAATAACCATGATCACTACCGCAAGCGCCTTACCGATGTCACCAAAGGCAACGGCAAGGGAATAAATAAACAGCGTAAAGGTAAAGCTGGCAAGGGATGCCACAAAGTAAAACCGTAAGGGATCCAGCACCTGACACTTTAAGAGGAAAATGTCACCCAGCACGATAACCGCTGCCTGGAGCTGACCCAGGACAAAATACAGAAGGTATCTGCCAAAGTACTGTTCCGCTGCCGTTGCATTCCCAGCCACCTTCGGATCCACTTTTACTTTGATAAGCGCCGTCAGGATGGTACCTCCCACCCAGATGGCAAGAATACTGTAAAAGGGGGTCATGGCGGAGCCGTAGTTTTTGATGGGATACACTTCCACGGTTTCCACCGCCACGGGAGATGCAAAGAATTCTCCGAAACTGTCCGGATCACCTTTGAGGACACTCATGATCGTGTCCACCACTTCTCCGTCTTTGATCCACCGGATCTCTTCTTCCAGCCGGATCAGTTTTTCATCCGTATCCGTCAGAACTTTCTTTAACTGTGCAAAGGCAAGATCCGTTGTGGCAAGAGTCTCTCCGGACATTTGCGCCAGATTTCCGAAATCCGTAACGGTATTATTCAGGCCCCCGAGGATCCCGGATACGGAATTCAGGACTCCCTGAAGGCTGTCCAGGGTGGCATTTGTTCCTGGTACCACGGAATCGTTATAGATGGTCTTGATGTTCAAGATGTAAAGCTGTGTTTCACCCATGGCCTGCTTGATACTGTTCAGGGTCTGCACATTCACCCCGTCAAGCTGCAGCCTGTCCAGGTCTTCCAGTCCGCCGTTCGCAAGCTGATCCGTCACATCCTCTGCCACATCTATGGCAGTCTCAGCATCCGTATTGACCTGGTTTTCCATCTGCGTCAGCCACTCCTGGAAATCCGCAGCCTTCTCCCGAAGAACCGCGATCTCTTCCGGCGGAATGGAAAGGCTCATCAGATCTTCCAGTGCGGTCACGTCAGCGCCCATGGCGGCAAGGAATTCCATCAACCTGTACAGATGCTGCTGCATGTTCGTGACGGCATCCAGTGCGGCATCCAGAGTCTGCAGAGCGGTGGGCATCAGGCTTTCCACCTGCTTCATGATTTCTATAAGAGCCCGAAGGTTTTCCAGATCCTTGCTTAAGAGAAGGGCATCCTCCAAAGCATCCTGCATGGCGGCTTTGGCCTGGGTAAAGTTTACGGCACCGGTGACGCGGTTGATATCCTCTTCCAGCGTCTTCATCCGCTGTTCCACAAGCTCCAGTTCCGTCTTTAACTGGTCTTTATAGCCCTGAACGGTGGTCACCGCTTCCTGTCTCTTGCTTTCGTCCAGTTTTTCCGTGGCTTCCCGGATCTTTTCCTGACCGCTCTCCAGCTTTTCTTTCGAGGCTTCCAGTTTTTCATTATCGGAGGTCAGGGTCTCCTGCAAAGACTGGGATTTTTCCCCAAGGATCGTCACCAGGGATGAGTAGGCTTCGATATTGGTCCGGAGTCTGTGGACTGCATTCTCCACCTTATCCAGATCATCCTCTTCCTCTAACTGGGTGGCCAGTTCTCCGGTAGCTTCAAACACTTCCCGGATCACAGCGGAAATAAACTGCTCATTGATGTTCTGCTTCAGCGTAGAAACGGCAGTATCCGTGATCTTGGTGGCTACGGCATTGCGCTTTTCATTTTCGTAATACCGAATGGTGGGATTTTCATTGGTACTGGAAAAGGCATGGAGCATGCTGTCGGTAAAGTTTTTATCAATGATCACGGCAGCATAATACTTTCCTGAATAGACCCCTTCCATGGCGTCCGCATCATCCGTCTCCGTCCATCCGATCTTCTTGTTCTCACGAAGGTTCTCCAGGATGTTATTACCCATGTTCACACCTTCTTCCGCATCTCCTTCATCGTGGTTTACGATGGCGATGCAGATATTCCCGGTGTTGGCATAGGGATCCCAGTTGGAATAGATATTGAACCAGGCGTACAAAGAAGGGATCACGCAGAGTCCGAGTGCTATGGCAAATGCAAAAAAGTTACGGACCAGATGGCTCACATCCGATCCAAAGATTCGGAATATATTTTTCATACCATCAAAATATCACCCCTATCCGCAAAATAAAACAGACAAAGTCGCCGCTTTGTCTGTTTGTATTTGAATTTATCCAGTTTGTCTTAATGAATGAACATGGCATCTCCGAAGGAGAAAAAACGGTACCGTTCCTTCACGGCTTCTTCATAAGCGGAAAGCACATGTTCTCTTCCCGCAAGAGCGGAAACAAGCATCAGCAGCGTGGACTGGGGCAGATGGAAATTGGTAATTAGCGCGTCCGTAAGCCGGAAGCGATAGCCCGGATAGATGAAAATCGAGGTTTCGCCTGAGCATGG
>JAFUUM010000266.1 GCA_017477805.1 Lachnospiraceae bacterium | reverse complement strand
TGGGCGTGCAGTGCTTTAAACTTTCAGTGTTATCGCTGTGCCCCTTCGGAAAAGAAGTAATCTATGAGGGCGGGGCAGTCTCCTTTTTACTGAATGTGGTATGGTTTCTGGTCTCCGGCCTTGAACTGGCACTCGGTAATTTCATCATCGGATGCCTGTTCTGCCTTACCATTGTTGGTATTCCTTTTGGCAAGCAGTTTTTCAAAATCGCGAAACTGTCCCTGGCGCCTTTCGGGGCGGTGGTGGTATGAAACTGTTGAAGATCCTATTGGCAGCAGGGTGCCTCACCAGTGGCTTGGGGATTGCGATCAAGCCGAAAAAAGGTTGAGGTCAGAGTACCTGATCGTGATATTGCCATCGGGAAAGAGATCGTCGGGGGAAGGGGCAGCATCGGAGTTTCCTTGCTGTTCAAAGAATTCGTTGATGGCATCACCAATCTCTCGGAGATATTCCGTGATCTTCGGAATATTGGTTAAGCCGCACCCGGTCAAAAACCCGGTATTCAATATGAGTAATAAAGCGATCAGTGCTGTTTTCTTTTTCATGCCTATTCCTATATGCGCGATGTGATGTGTACCAAGTATATTATAGATCAAAGAATTAAATATGATAGCATGAAAGCGTAGTCATTTTGATGTGTTTGTTTGACCGGAGGGAGTATGAAGAAGATTCGGATCACGGTAATGAAGATAACGACCTATGAGGATCTGATGGAGAAGTATGAGAACCCCATCGAGCATGCCTGTCATATGTCCGTGGGGCAGACTTTTATCGCCAACGGATGGGAGAAACCGGAGAATTTCTGCGACAGCGCCTGGGAGACGATCTCTCCTTTTGTGATGACGCTGGCCCATGGGGGCGAGAACTTCTACGACGGATGGATGAAGAACCCGAAGTCCGCCATGATCTCCTGCAATGACGGCTTCCGGCCGGTGAGTTTTTTGCTGGAAGTGGTGGAGTGAGGCTGCGGAAAATGTCTCCCGGCAGGCGACCGCACGAGCTCCATTTTGCGGTATTCTGAATTCACAACGAAAAACGTGGATCAGAAAGTGAGGAATATTTATGTACGGAGCGATTTTAGGGGATATTATCGGAAGTGTTTTTGAATTTGACCTTGGGCCATGGACCAAGGAGTTTGAACTTCTGACGGAAGAGAGCGATTGGACGGATGATACGGTGATGACTGTTGCCGTGGCTGAGGCGCTTCTGGAGGCCGGTAAGGATGCGGCCGCAGAGGAGATCGAGGCGGCTTGCACCCGGTCTATGCGGAAGTGGGGAAGAAAGTATCCCCGTGCCGGTTATGGCGGAAGATTCTATACCTGGCTGGTTTCTGAGAATCCGAAACCCTATGGAAGCTATGGGAACGGATCGGCGATGCGCGTGTCGGCAGCAGGCTGGCTTTATGATTCCATGGAGCGGACCCGTGAGGCCGCAAGGGCTACAGCGATGCCGACCCACGATCATCCCGAAGGGATCAAAGGGGCAGAGTGCACTGCGGCGGTAATCTTTCTTGCACGGACCGGTTCTTCCAAGACAGAGATCAGGGAATACGTGGAGCGGGAGTTTGGGTACGATCTGTCGGAAACGATAGAAGAGATGCGGGCTCGCCACGAGCACGTTGAAAGCTGCCAGGATTCCTTGCCAAAGGCGCTGGTCAGTTTCCTTGCAGGGACGGATTTTGAGGATGTGATCCGCAACGCAGTTTCTTTGGGCGGTGATACGGACACCATCGCTGCCATCGCAGGCGCCATGGCGGAAGGAATGTACGGAGTGCCGTCTGAGTTAAAGGAGCAGGCACGTAAGAGATTGGAAGCCGGAATGGTGGAAGTGCTTGATAGGTTTGAACTTTATGCTTCTTTCGCTTCCAAAAACCAACGATAGTTTTCTTCATAGAAGAGGCGGATCTCCCGCCCTCTGACCATGCAAATATAGAGAATGCCGATGCCGCCTGCCCGCAGGCTGGCGCAGCGTTCTCTTTTTTTGATCCTGTCGATCTCATATTTGGTGCCGTCTTCCCAGATCAGGTACTTTGGCCGCAGTTCCCCCTCGGCAGTAAAGACTGCAAAGACGTCCACATATACCTTATAGCCGATCCGTATTGCCATATCTAAACCTCTTCTCCAAATACCCTGTTTCCTCTTTCGAAATAGGAGTGGGGATGATTCATGTGATCATCCGCTTTTGCATCCAGCCCCGCAAGGACGCGGTCAAAGTACATCCGTCCCCGGAGAACGGAGTCGTGACCAAAGCGCCCCCGAAGCCTGTCCACGGTCATATCCATTTTCAGCTGCTTATCCCGCCGGAAAGGATCCGTGAAAAGATCCAACTGGTAACAGTACTCATCCGGCATCAGGTCCGAGACCCGGACGCCAAGGCTGCGGATGGGATGTTCCCAGGTGTAGTTATTGTTAAAAAGATCCATGGCTTGGCAGGCGATCTCCTCCGAGATGTTGGTGGGGAGAGGGATGTTCCGCTGCCTGGTGAAACTGTAAAGTCCGTTATCCCGGACAGAGATCCCTACGTTCTTCCCAACGAAGTGATTATCCCGAAGCCTGCTTGCCACGCTTTCCGAGAGCAGATAGAAGACCATGCACACATCCTCCGGTGTTTCCAGATCCCGGGGCGTGGTGGTGCTGTTTCCGATGCTCTTCATGGGGACGGCGCTTCCTTCTGCGGAGACGGGCGTTTCGTCGAGTCCGTTGGCAAAAGCCCAGAGGACCAGTCCCATCTTTCCGAGTTTTGATGTCAGAAGGTCAGGAGAGGTGGTGGCCACGTCTCCGATGGTCCGGATCCCCAGAAGGTCCAGTTTTCTTGCGGTGGCGGAGCCAACGTAGAGCAGGTCCGAGGCGGGAGCGTTCCAAAGGATGGTCTTATAGTTGTCCCGGGTGATCTCCGTGATGGCGTCCGGCTTTTTGTAATCGGAACCGAACTTGGCAAAGATCTTGTTCCAGCTGATGCCGATGGAGACGGTGATGCCCAGCTCCTTTTTGATCCGGCGGCTGATGTCCTTTGCGATGGATAGGGGATCCCCGAGGGTGGTCACGCTTTGGCTTACGTCCAGCCAGGATTCGTCGATGCCGAAAGGCTCCTGCAGATCCGTGTAATCGGCGTAGATCTCATGGGCCAGTCTGGAAACCCGCAGGTACAGGCCCATCCTCGGCGGCACAAAGATCACCTCCGGACAGGCCTGCCTGGCCTGCCAAAGAGCCATGCCGGTTTTGACACCCCGTTTTTTTGCCGGGTAATTGGCAGTGAGGACAATGCCGTGTCTTGCTTCCGGATCCCCGCCCACAGCCAGAGGACGGTTGCCGAATTCCGGGTGGTGCAGCATCTCCACGGAGGCGTAGAAGCAGTTCATATCGCTGTGCAAGATTGCCCGATCCATGCTGAACCCACCTCCTAATCGAACGGGTGTTTGAATCCAATCATAGAACAAATGTTCTGAAAATGCAATCGGGGGTTAGAAAAAAACCATGAATTTAGCAAAGATTTGGAAGGAAAAACGGGGAAAAGAGTATAAAATAAAATAGATGAGTTTGAACAGGAGGATGATGTATGAGATCTGAGATGAAGGAGTTTACTATCGATAGCGACGGGATCCGTCTGCATGCAAAGCTGGATCGGCCGGAAGGCGCCGGAAAGGGACCGCTTTGCATCCTGATCCACGGCTTTACCGGGCATATGGAGGAAGACCATATCATTGCCGCCAAGGAAGCCATGGTGGAGGCAGGCGTTTCCGTTCTCCGCGCAGAGATGTACGGCCACGGCGGAAGCGATGGAGAGTTTAAGGACCATACCCTGTATAAATGGGTCGGAAATGCGCTTTCCGTAGTAAAGTATGCGAAGTCGCTGGATTTTGTGACGGATCTGTATCTGAGCGGTCATTCTCAGGGCGGACTTTTGACGATGCTCATCGGCGGCATGTGCCCCGATGATTTTAAGGCGATCGTTCCCTTATCGCCGGCATGGATGATCCCGGACGATGCCAGAAGAGGCAGCATTCTCGGGACGCAGTTTGATCCCAAGCACATCCCGGATGTCATAAAGTGCGCCGATCCCGAATACGGCTGGGAATTGTCCGGAGATTATATTCGTGTGGCACAGACGATCCATGTGGAAGATGAGATCGAGCGTTATACCGGTCCTGTGCTGATCATCCACGGGAATGAGGATGAGTGCGTGCCGTACTCTTATGCCGAAAAGGCATTGGAACTGTATGAGAACGCTACGCTTGTGCCCATCCACGGAGACGACCATTGCTTTACAAAGCATTTGAATGAGATGACGGTTGCGATCCGGGACTTTTTTGTCCGGGAAGTTCAGAAGGGCTGATAAGGGGCAAATGCGGTGGAGTATCAGGTAAAGATCAACGGAATTGATGTGGCGGCGTCTTACAGCGACGAGGAGATCGACGGGATCTTTGCGCCTTTGCTGGGGCGGCTTTCAAAGCTGCATACGGAAAAAGGACGGCGGATCCTGGTACTTCTTGCGGCACCGCCCGGCGCGGGAAAAAGTACGCTGGTCAGCTTTTTGGAGCATCTTGCAGAGCGTGTGATCCCCGACAAAAAGGTTCGGTCTGTGGGAATGGATGGCTTTCACCGGCAGCAGGAGTATCTTTTGACCCACTATACGGAGGTGGACGGAAAGCGGCTGCGGATGGTGGACATCAAGGGCGCTCCCGTTACCTTTGACCTGGATGCCTTAAAGGGGAAGATCCGGGAAGTGCGGTCCGGGGCGGCCTGCGGCTGGCCGGTTTATGACCGGATGCTGCATAACCCCGTGGAGGACGCGGCTCTTGTGGATGGGGATATTGTGATCCTTGAGGGAAATTACCTGCTTCTTGACGAAGAGGGCTGGAGAGATCTATCCGAAGATGCGGACTATACCGTCGCTATCACGGCAGATCCGGATATGCTCCGGGGCCGGCTCCTTGCCCGCAAGATCGCAAGCGGGGCTTCTACGGAAGACGCAGAGCGTTTTGTTGATTTCAGTGATATGGCCAATGTACGGCTTTGCCTTGATAAAACAAAACCCGCAGATCTGCAGCTTGTGCTGGAGAAGAGCGGGTATCGGGTGCGGTAAAGGTCTTATGCGTGGGAGGTTATTGGCAACGTGGTTGGAAATTATAAGGTTATAACATTGTGCGGGAGTACGCGTTTCAAGAATGAGTTTATGGAGGCGCAAAAGAGGTTGACGCTGGATGGAAACATCGTGATCAGCGTTGGTCTCTTCGGTCATTCCGGGGACAGTGAAGTCTGGGATGGCATGGATGAGGGCACCCTTTCGAAGACAAAAGAGATGCTGGATGATATGCATAAGCGCAAGATCGATATGGCGGACGAGATCTTCGTCATCAATGTGGGCGGTTACGTCGGT
Source organism: Lachnospiraceae bacterium (assembly GCA_017477805.1). GTDB lineage: Bacteria > Bacillota > Clostridia > Lachnospirales > Lachnospiraceae > SIG336. Next base: position 242 of record JAFUUM010000266.1, on the reverse strand, counting down.
GACAGCACGAAGTCCGAGATCGCATATGCACTTGCCCATGGCAAGGCAGTCAGGTATTTGGAGGAAGTTTGATGAAGATCATGGTCAGCGCCTGCCTGCTGGGGGAAAACTGCAAGTACAACGGCGGGAACAATTACAGTAAAGCTGTTGCAAAGTATACCGAGGGTCACGAAGTGATCCCGGCCTGTCCGGAGGTGGCGGGCGGTCTTTCCGTGCCCCGGTATCCTTGTGAGATCGTAAAC
>JAFUUM010000265.1 GCA_017477805.1 Lachnospiraceae bacterium | reverse complement strand
TCTTTATCCTTTTCTTTTTCACCGCCCCGTACCAGGACCACCGCCTCCACGCACTTGATCTCCGCAATAAAGATCAGGCAAAAAGCAAAGGTCATCAGGGTATGCTCCATCCCTTTGGAGATAAAGCACACCAGATTGATCCCCAAAGGGAACAGCAGGATCAACAGGACCTGCAGCACCAGGTTCCAAACGCCCCGGAACTGCTTCACGTTCCCGATGATCAACAATGCGATCACGATCAAAAGAGCCGCAACATTGAGCCTCCCAAGGATCCCGGAAAGGACACTGCTGAGATCCACATTTCGAAAGACCACAGTTACATACATATCCGGGTGGATCAGGAAATTCCATACTTTCCCATAGGTAAGCCCGATGAGGCCAAAAACGGAAGTTCCGTTGTAATCCCCTACGGATGCCATTCCATTATAGGTATCTGCAGTCCAGATCCCCAGTGCTTTCTGGATCAGCTTCCAGATCCCATAATAAAGTGCCGCCGAGAGGATCCCACCAAGGAGATATCTTCCCATACGCCGGGGGACATCTTTATATTCTTCTTCCTCCCTGAGATCCGCCATCAAAAGGAGCATCAGAAGTCCCACGGTCACACAGACAAAAGCCTGATAGATCCCGATGGATCCGATCAGCGCTCCGATGCCACCCATCAGAGAAGGGACCGTCCGCTTCCGAAAACACCATACCGAGAGCACTGCCAGGAATAAAGCGAAGGCGTACATATCCACGCAGAGCAAAAACCCTGCATTCATGGCAATGAACGCGGGTGTCACCGCCATCACCCCTCCGGTCAGGATCAGGGAGATCGGATGCTTTAACTCCAGGATCGTTGCGGTAAGAGCCGTCGCCAAAGCAATCCACAAAAGCGCCAGTACGGAGATCAAAAACGGAGCCGTAATACCGCCGCGAAGAAGCACCAGAAAAGGCTGCATAAATCTTCCAAGGGCGATCTGCCAGGCCGCATCGCTTTGATGGATCATTAAGAGTGCATCCCCGGAAAAGGAGGTATGAAAAAAGCGGTATCCGTTTGTCAGGCAGTAGAAGATCCCTGCCGATACCGCTGCTGTGATCTGTTCTTTTTTCACGTTGCCGATGGCCTTTTGAAACATGGTGTCCCCCCCGAAAGTTCTATGGATACATTGTAGCATAATTACGGGAATGAAGTATAATCAAGGTATGCGGCGACTTTCCTTTTTCAAACAGCATATCATCGCCATCGCAGCAGCATGTTCGGTGCTGCTTACTTCCTGTGCCCCGGGCTCCGATCCGGCAGTTTCCTACATTTCCGAAAAATACCGTGTGCCCGAAGAAAAGCAGCTCATCGTGTACACCTCCCATAAAGAAGAAGTCTATCTGCCCATCATCCGGGAATTTGAAAACCGCACCGGCATCTGGGTCGAGATCCATGCAGGCGGCACCACGGAACTCCTCTCCCAGGTAGCCGAAGGGTATGAAGAGGGTTGCTGCGACGTGTTCTTCGGCGGCGGCATTGAGAGTTTCGAAGCCCAAAAGGACCTGTTTTTGCCCTATAAGCCCCAGCAGGCGGAGTCTCTGGATCCGACCTACGTTTCTATCGACAATATCTGGACGCCCTTTACGGAGCTTCCTCTTGTTTTTATCTACAATAAAAAACTGGTGGCCCCCGGAGACATCCCCACAACCTGGGAAGATCTTCTGGATCCCAAATGGAAAGGTCAGGTGGCCTACGCCGATCTCCATAATTCCGGCACCAGTTACACCATTTTATCCACCATGATGCAGGTCACCGGAAAGAGCGCCAAAGAAACGGTTCCTGCTTTTATCGGACAATTATCCGGCCATGTGCTGGATTCCTCCGGTCAGATCGTTCCGGAAGTATCCGGCGGTCACTGTCTTGTTGGGGTTACCTTGGAAGAGACTGCAAGGCGGGGGATCTTAAACGGCTACGATATCGCCATTGTCTACCCTCAGGACGGCACCAGTGCCGTTCCCGACGGCTGCGCCATCGTAAAGAATGCGCCCCACAGTTATAACGCCGGTCTGTTCCTGGATTTTATCATCAGCACCGACGTCCAGAAGTATGCCATGGAACACTTCTATCGGCGTCCGGTCCGAACCGACATCGACTTATCTCCGGGATATGACCGGCTCCGGGAGATCGATTTTGATCTGAAAGGGTCCGCCGCTGCGGAGGAAGAGATCTTCCGGCTTTGGGACGAACTCTATTCGGCAGCAAAAGACCACACAGACGGGGAGGGACAGTAACATGAGCCTGATCCGTCACTCCTTTAAACGTAAGATCTTTGTGATCTTTCTATCCGTCACCCTTACTCTGGTCATCTTCGGCGGTATCCTGACGATCCAGGGGTTCCAGGCCCGTATCATCTCCGATCACCGAAAACAGGACCTGGCTCAGTCCGAACTCATCGCAGACCGGATCTCCGCCCTGCTGCATGCTTCCGACGAAAGTTTAAACGAGATCGAAGCCAGTGAGACCATGAAAAACGCCTTCGAAGCCGGGCCCAAAAACTCTCTGGAGATCTACTCCACCCTGTATGAGATCACAACAGACATCCGCGAGTTCGCCGTCATCGACATCTACGGAGACGGCGAATGTCTTTACAGCACCCAGAGCGGATATCTGACTGCAGCGCTGCCCAAGTACTTTTCCGTTCTGCCGGAAGCCTCCCGAAGCCACGGTAAAAACGTGTATGCTCACGATCCCGGCGGTGCCACGGAAAGCGGATCCGCCCTTCTGATCGCAAGAGAGATCATGGGCGGCAATGAAACTTCGGACCGGACCGTCTCCGGTATTTCTTCGGGAGTTGCCGTGATCCGGATCCGCCAGGACATCTTAACGGAACAGCTCACCGGCGTTCTCGGAAACCGGGATGGTTTCATGCTGACGGACCGGTTCTTCAGGCCCTTTACCCTGGTTGGTCCAGCAGCGGATACCTCCGTCCTTGCCGCCATCCGGAAAAACCTTTTTGCCGGAGATCTGTATACCAAAAACATGGACAATAACGTCTACATCACGGAACTTGGGGATACCGGGCTTTTGGGGATCTATATCACACCCCCTGCTCTGGAGCCCTCCGCCATCCGTACCAGTTACCAGATCATCATGATCCAGGTGGTCATCAGTATCCTGCTCTGTCTCCTGGTATCCTCCCGCCTCAGTGCCCTGATCTCCAAGCCCATCGGTACTCTGGCCGCCGCCATGCGTCATTTCCGAAAGGGTGATTTCGATACCCAGATCGATCTTGACCGGGAAGACGAATTCGGCCAGCTGGCAACAGGCTTTAACAAGATGACATCCCAGTTAAAGAAGACCATGGCGGAACAGGTGGAAGCCGAGCGCAAGATCAACAACGCCCGCATCGAGATGATGCAGGCCCAGCTCAATCCCCACTTTTTGTACAACACGTTAGATACCATCAAATGGGTGGCAAAGGCCAATCAGGTTCCGGAAGTTGCCACCATGTCCGCTTCCCTCGCCGGGATCCTGCGGACCAGTATATCCGAAAAACAGTTCTGCACGTTGGAAAAAGAACTGGAACTTGTCCAAAACTACTGCGAGATCCAAAAGATCCGCTTTGATAACAAATTTGATCTCGTAGTGGACGTCCCCGCAGAGATCCGGGGCGCCATGATCCCGAAGCTGATCCTGCAGCCCATCGTGGAAAACGCCATCATCCACGGCATGGAGGAATCTCTGGACGGCCATATCTACGTTGCCGCCGTCCGGGATACCGATAAAGAAACCGGAAAAGATCTCTTAAAGATCTCCGTCCAGGACGACGGCAAAGGCATCAGCGATGAGATGATGCAGGCCCTGAACAACGATGATGTGGAAACTTTAAAAGGCCACCTCGGTCTCAATAACGTCAACACCATCATCCGTCTTTACTACGGAAAAGAATACGGTGTAAGCGCCGTGCGGCCTTCCATGGGCGGCACCATCATGATCGTGACTCTCCCCTATTTGGAAGAGAGTCTGGAGGTTTTATGACAAAAGTACTGATCGTAGATGATGAAAAATATGTAAGGATGGGGATCAAAGGAGAGACCGACTGGTCCCTCATCGGATGTGAAGTCGTAGGGGAAGCCGCAAACGGCGCCGATGCCCTTTTGGTGGCGGAAGAAGTGAAACCTGACCTTGTGATCTCCGATATCCGCATGCCCAAAATGGACGGCATCGAACTGGCGGAAAAACTCATGGAGAAATACCCGGGCATCAAGATCATCTTCCTCACCGCCTACAGTGAATTCGAATATGCCCGTCAGGCTGTGCGCCTCGGTGTGTCCGATTACCTTTTAAAGCCCTTCCAGGACGGTGAACTAGAGGGTGCCATCCAGCGCCTGCTCCATCTCCATCCCGGTGCCTCCGCCGAAGAAAAGGAACTGGAAAACGAGCTGATCCCCTTAAGATCAAAAGAAGAGATAGAAAACCGGTACGTTGCCGCCGCCATCGAGTACATTGAAAAAAACTACACCCAGACGGATTTCAGCATCGGTAAGCTGGCAGAGTCTTTAAGCGTCAGCGAAGGCCACATCAGCCGTCTCTTTAAAACGGAAACGGATCTCGGCATCAATAACTACCTCACAAGGTACCGGATCCGCAAGTCCATGGACTACTTGAAAGACCTCCAGGTCAAGGTCTATGAAGTGGCGGAAAAGGTGGGCTATCAGGACATCGCCTACTTCTCCAACACTTTCAAAAAGCTGGTGGGCCGCACCCCCTCCGAGTACCAGAGTAAAGGCCTTGGAGGCGAGCCTGAGGAATAAGGAACACGAATTCTTTTCACTTAAAAGTGTATGACATTTCATCCACCAATCCTTGTATTTGTCTGACAATTACGTTATAATTTCTTTACTAACAGAAAACGGTATGGTTGGCAGGAGGTGAATGTTATGTCGATTTTATCGTATGATTCTCTGAACTTAAACAAATTAAGAAAGGACATGATGGATGAGCATTCCGTAGCTTGCACCGCAGCTTCCGGTGTCATCGCCTATGTAAACCTCATCGATCAGCGTCATTTCGAAACGGACCAGATGGTGGATCTTGCACTGGCCGACGGCTATGATATGAGAAGATATCTGGATTAATCCCACAGAGGAATAACAGTTAAAAAAAGAGGGTTACCCGCAAGTCGGGTAGCCCTCTTTGATTCACTTTGCTTCTTTAAAGTCCCAAACAGCATCAGACTTCCAGTCTGCCTGCGCAGATGAGCTTGCCGCTCTTTCTGTCAAAGAGCAGGATGTCGTCGCCTTTGATGCTGATCTTTTCTTCTTGGCCGATCTTATAGATCACACCGCCGAAGATCACACTGGTCAGCAGGTATTCGCCTACGCGAAGCTTTAAGGTGCTCTCCATACCGGTGGGCATTGCGCCGTAGATTGTTGCATCGATGGCACCGTCCTTCTCGAGATTGATGAACTCGGGACGGATACCAAGCACGTAATCCTCTTCCGTGATCACGGGTGCATCCGCGATGCTGTCATCCACTTCTTCCACTTTCTGGACATGATATTTGAAGACTTCGTCTTTGTTGGTCTTTTCCACAGCGCCCTTCTGCATCAGTCTCTGGCGCTCAGCTTCCACCTTATCCGCAGCTTCTTTATCCCGGTTCTGCTTCCAGGCTTTGAGATCGATCTTTTCGGAAGGCACGAAGGTTGCCTTGATGTCCCCAAGGATATCCAGAGCAATATTGCCGTCTGCCTGCTGGAAGCCCTTGCCGTCCACGAAGTTCATGGAAGGATTTCCAACGAAGTCCGCAACAAAGAGGTTCGCGGGGCGGTTATACACTTCCAGGGGAGCCGCATACTGCTGCAGTACACCGTTGCTCACAAGGCAGATCCTTGTAGCAAGGGTCATGGCTTCCATCTGGTCATGGGTTACGTATACGAAAGTACTGCCGGTCTCTACGTGGAGTCTTTGAAGCTCATATCTCATTTCCAAACGCAGTTTCGCATCCAGGTTGGATAAGGGCTCATCCATGAAGAGCACCTGAGGTTCGGGAGCCAGAGTACGGGCAATAGCAACTCTCTGTTGCTGACCGCCGGAAAGTTCTGCGGGATAACGGTCCATGAACATGCCGATCTTTACGATGCGGGAGCAGGCTCTGACTTTGGAATCAATCTCTTCCTTGGTCAGTTTTCTGTTTTCCTGAAGGACTTCACCGTTCTTGGTTACCTGGAAGGCATCGTTCAAATCCTTGCCTTCTTTGCTGTACTTTCCGCGGATGGCGGAGAGTTTTGCTTCATACTCGGAGAGTCTTGTGGTGGCTGCCGCAGCGGGATCGGATGCTTCGTGGATCCCCAATCCGAACAGCTCCTTAGCGGTGTAGATGGACAGGTTGTAGTTATCAATAAGTTTAACGTACGCTTTCTTCTCATCCAGCTTGCCGTTTTTGTCCCGGCACTCTTCCACGATCTCTTTGATGCGGCTGCCGTTCTGCAGGGCGCGGATGAGGTCTCCCGTCTGCTTTGCTTCCACATCCAGTACGGGCATTTCCTCATGGATATTCTTCAGACCGAAGGAGATGTTCTCATAAACGGTCATGTTGGGCCACAGCGCGTAGTTCTGGAACAGGAAGCCCACTTTTCTTTTGTTGGCGGGGATGTTGATGCCGGCATTGGAGTCAAACACTACCTTATCACCGATGGTGATCCGGCCTTCCGTAGGGGTTTCCAGACCGGCGATCATTCGAAGGATGGTGGTCTTACCGCAGCCGGAAGGACCAAGCAGAGTGATAAAGGAGTTATTGGGGATGTTCAGACTGACATTGTCCACGCCGAAAAATTTACCCCAGCGTTTTGTGATATTTTCCAAGATGATTTCCGGCATGATCAATTTCCTCCTATGCCACTGTCCAGGCTGGCCCCGGTCAGCTTATTGACTAATGTGTTAAATACTAAGATGGTAACGATGAGGATGAGGTTGATGGCACTGGAAAATGCGTACAGGCCCATCTCATCGAAGTAATCCAGTGTTGTTGAAAGAATAAAGCCCTGAGTACACAGAAGCAGGAACAGCGACAACTCTCTTAAGCAGGTCATGAAGTGAAGCAGATAACCGCTTATGATGGAAGACTTCTGCATGAGGATGATGATCCCTGTCATCCGCTTGATCCAGG
>JAFUUM010000264.1 GCA_017477805.1 Lachnospiraceae bacterium | reverse complement strand
CTGCCCGGTGGTGGCGGATATTGCCACAGACCCCAACGGCAGCGTTCTGGAAGTGGGATGCGGCAAAGCCGATAATGTATATGTTGTCTTCCCCATCGGGGATGAACTGCACATCGGCCGGGGCAGCGTATATTCCTTCTATCAGTTTACGGTGCCCATCGATCAGAGAATGAAGGACTCTGAATGGATCGCCATGATGAACGGCGGGTATCTGGATGAGAATTACCAGTGGATCAAGGCTGAGGAGAAACCCGATCAGCCGGCATGGACACAGGATTACAGAGTTAAGTGGCGTGATTGAGAAAAAACGACCTGAAAACAAAATGACAATAATGAGAGGATGCCTGCACCTGCTATTGGCGGCAGGCATCCTGCTTTTGATGACGGTTTTGTTAAGGGAACGTCCGCCCCGGTGGGTGGATTGGCAGCAGCGGTCATTCCCCGTTGGGGATGGTAAGACGGCGGTTCTGGAAAAGCGGACTTTGAAGATCTTTTCGGACACGGATCCGAAGCAGGTCCTTTGGCAGTCGGAGAAAGGCTGGCAGGTACAGGATGCCTTTACGGCGGATCTTGACTTGGACGGTGAGCCGGAAGTCGGTGTTCTTCTTTGGAAGATCGGAAGATACGGAGAACACAGACCCTACTGGGTCACCGAGGATGAAACTGTTTATTCCCAGCATATCTTTATTTACGATGTGGTCAGGCCTTCAGGAGAAACGGAGGACCTGGCGAAGGTATTAAAGCCTATCTGGTTTGCCTCCGATATCGGACGGGAAGTGCATTCTCTTTCGTTGATCACGGGGGAAGATATCCCCGTGGTGGCATTGACGGATGAGCAGGGAGAGGTGACCCATTGGATCTGGAGATCTTTTGGGCTGAAAAATGTGGAAGGCGGGACGGAGAAGATACCGCCTGCGGATCAGGAATAGAAACAAGGAAAGGAGGCGGGAAATTGGACAGGATATATGTTGCCATCGATCTGAAAAGTTTCTATGCCTCCGTGGAATGTGTGGACAGAGGCCTGGATCCCCTGACCACGAACCTTGTGGTGGCGGATGTGAGCCGTACGGAAAAGACCATCTGTCTTGCAGTCTCTCCGTCATTAAAGCGCTACGGGATCCCCGGAAGAGCCCGCCTCTTTGAGGTGGTCCAAAAGGTACGGGTGGTCAACGAAGAGCGGAAAAAGGCGGCTCCCGGCCAGAGCTTTACGGGGAAATCCTATGAGATCACGGAATTGGATGCGGATCCGTCTCTGGAACTGGACTATATCGCAGCAAAGCCGAGAATGGCCAGGTACATGGAGATGAGTAATCTCATCCATTCCATATACCTTAAGTACGTGGCGCCGGAGGATATGCATGTGTACTCCTGCGACGAGCTGTTCATGGATGTGACATCTTATCTGCAAACTTATAAGATGTCCGCGGAAGAACTGGCACGGACCATGATCCATGATGTGCTGAAGACCACGGGGATCACGGCTACGGCCGGTATCGGCACCAACATGTACCTTTGCAAGATCGCCATGGATATCGTTGCAAAGCATATGCCGGCAGATGAAAACGGCGTTCGCATCGCATCTCTGGATGAGCGGTCCTACCGGGAAAAACTCTGGGGACATACGCCGCTTACGGATTTTTGGCGTGTAGGAGGCGGCACCGTCAGAAAGTTAAAGAAGCTGGGGCTGAACACCATGGGGGATGTGGCCCGCTTCTCCGAGACCGGGGAAGACGTGTTGTATAACCTCTTTGGTGTGAATGCCGAACTTCTCATCGATCATGCCTGGGGCTGGGAGCCCTGTACCATCGAGGAGATCCGGAGTTATGAACCGGAGAACAATAGCATCAGTACCGGTCAGGTACTGCAGCGCCCTTACACCACGGCGGAAGCTGCAGTGGTGATCCGGGAGATGACGGACCTGCTGGCTCTTGATCTTGTGGACAAAATGCTGGTGACGGATCAGATGGTGCTGACGGTGGGCTATGATATCGAAAGCCTGAAGGATCCGGAAGTACGAAAGAAGTATCATGGCGATGTTTCCGTAGACCGTTACGGACGGGAAGTGCCGGTCCACGCCCACGGTACCGCCAATCTGGAAGCCAGGACATCCTCCGCCCACATGATCGTGGATGCGGTGATGGAACTGTATCACCGGATCATCAATCCCGATCTTCTTGTCCGCAGGATGTCGGTGGCAGCCTGCAAACTCATGCGGGAGGACGATGCACGCATGAAGGAACCGGCGGCCGTGCAGATGGACCTCTTTACGGACTTCGGCCTTGCGGAGAATGCAGGGGAGAAGGCCGGAGATCAGATGGACCCGGCGGAAAAGAAACGTCTGATGGAGCGGGACAAAGCCCTTCAGAAAGCGGAGCTGGAGATCAAACGGAGATTTGGTAAAAATGCCATTTTAAAGGGGACCAATTTTATGGAAGGTTCCACGGCAATAGAGAGAAATGCCCAGATCGGCGGTCACAAAGCCTGAAGATCCGGGCTTTTTTCTTTTTGTGAAAGATGCCAAAGCAAATTTCGTTTCATATGACAATTTCATAGCAAGATTTAGGGAGTTCAGACGGGGTATTGTGCATTATAACATAATATAGAGAATTTCTTTGGATAGTATTCAACACAATGCCTTTGGTCAACCATTTAGTCAGCATTAAACTTGTATACAAGTAAACAAGTAGACAAGGCATTCTCGGAGAGTAGTTATTATCAATGGTCGTGGATGAGAGGAAACCCGGAGAGAGTGCCAGTGATTATGCGTTTCGGGTACTGAAACAGAATATTGTCTCGGTTGCGCTGAAACCCGGCATGCTGGTGTCGGAAAACGATCTGGCATCAAGCCTTGGGCTTTCCAGGACCCCGGTGCGGGAGGCACTGAACGAGCTTGCCAAGGTTTCTGTGGTGGAAACTTATCCGCAGAGAGGCACCTTTATCGCAAAGATCGATCCCGAGATGGTGGAGGACTCCAGGTTTTTGAGAAAGATCCTGGATGAGGCGGTGATCAAACTGGCCTGCCGGGAAACGGATCCCCTGATCCTGAAAAAACTGGAGGACAACGTCGATCTGCAGGAGTTCTACCTGACGAAGGAGAATACGGAAAAGATCCGTGATCTGGATGATCGCTTCCACAAACTCCTTTATGATGCAGCCAAGAAAGAGTTTATTTTCGACATGCGATCCGGTGTTATGATCCATTTTGACCGGGTGCGGACGTTGTCCATGGAAACCATCAAGGACATGAAGATCGTTGCGGATCATAAAAACATGCTGGCCGCCGTCAAGGAACACGACGAGGAAAAAGCGGTGGCACTGGTTGAGAAACATCTGTCCAGATACAGCTTTGACGCGGAAGTGATCAAAGCAAGGTATCCTGAGTACTTTAAATAAAGAAGGAGCAGTCAAAGGTCATGGCGAAGGAAAAAGCAAACCCCGTCCCGAAAAAGAAGATCAACAAAAGCTATATCAAGCGATACTGGCAGTTATACGCACTGCTGTTATTGCCGTTGATCTACCTGGCAGTATTCAAATATCTGCCCATGCGTTACATCGTCCTAGCATTCAAGGAGTACAAACTGAATACTCCCCTTGGGGATATGCCCTGGGCGAATGTAAAGGGACAGACGGATATCTGGAAATACTTCAAGACCGCATTCGGAAATGCTGACTTCAGAAGAGCCCTCTGGAACACCGTAAAGCTGAACCTTCTGGATCTGATCTGCGGCTTCCCCGCACCCATCATTTTTGCTCTGATCCTGAATGAGATCCGGTTAAAACGGTTTAAGAAAGTGGTGCAGACCATCGCGTACATGCCGCACTTCCTGTCCTGGGTCATCATCGCCAGCCTGTGTACACAGCTGTTTGCCCAGACCGACGGTATGGTAAACTCCCTCATCACCAAGATGGGCGGTGAGAACATTCCCTTCCTGAGCGATCCCGCACACTGGGTAGCGACCTATGTCGGCGCGGGTGTATGGCAAAGCTTCGGTTGGGGTTCCATCATCTACCTGGCAGCAATTGCCGGCATCAACATGGAGCTGTACGAAGCAGCTGCGGTTGACGGTGCCGGACGATTTAAGAAAATGTGGCACATTACCCTCCCGGGTATCAAACCCACCATCGTGGTACTTCTGATCATGAACCTTGGTTACATCATGGGCGGCGGCTTCGAAAGACCTTACGCCATGAGAAACAACCTGGTCATGGAAGTGGCGGAGGTTATCTCCACCTTCGTTTACAAAGTCGGTATTCAGCAGCTTAAGATCTCGCTGACCACCGCCGTGGGTCTGTTCCAGTCAGTAGTAGGCCTGTTCTTCCTGCTGACGGCTAACACCATCTCACGTAAACTCGGTGAAAGGGGGATTTGGTAATGAACGTCAGATCCAAAGAATCCAAGATCGGCGATATCGTATTTATTCTGATCTGTATCCTGATCAGTATCGTCTGCGTTATCCCGATGATCAACCTCGCTGCTAAATCGCTATCCGGCACGGAGTTTCTGATCAGACACGAAGTATACTTATGGCCCAAGGGCTTTAACCTGGAAGCATATCAGACGGTACTCAGCGATCCGAAGTACCAGAGAGCATTTGTGTGGACGGCAGTACTGACCCTGATCTGTACCCTGCTTTCCCTGACCATGACCACCCTGTGCGCATACCCGCTGATCTTCCCTCAGCTCCGCGGCAGAGGCGTCATCAATATCTTTATCACCATCACGATGTTCTTTAACGCAGGTACCATCCCGAACTACCTGCTGATGAGTGACTTAGGGCTTTTGGAAAACCCGCTGGTTTTGATCATCCCCAGCTGCCTTAGCGTTTACAACATGATCATCATGCGAAGCTTCTTCTACGGCATCCCCGACTCCCTTCGGGAATCGGCGGAGATCGACGGAGCAACCTTCGTACAGATCCTGACCAAGATCTACATCCCGCTGTCCAAACCCGTTTTTGCAACTCTGGCACTGTTCTACGCAGTGGGCAGATGGAACGGATACGGCGATGCGCTGATGTACATCAAGACCAACAAACAGTTCTTCCCTCTGCAGCTGTTGCTCTATAACATCCTGAACAACGTAAATGCAGTGGAAGTCGCAGCACAGGAAGGTTTCATGCAGCCCGGCTTAAAGGACTCCTTAAAGTCCGCAACGGTTATGTTTGCAACCGTGCCCATCCTGCTGATCTATCCCTGGCTGCAGAGATACTTTATCGCCGGTGTTACCATCGGTGCCGTAAAGGAATAAGAAACGGAATAAACGCCGGGCGGTCCGACGTTATTCATACACACATTTTTAAAAGGAGGAATAGTATGAAAAAGAAACTTTTATCAGTAGTGCTTGCAGCTTCCATGATGCTTTCTCTTGCAGCATGCGGTGATAAGCCTGCAGACACCCAGAGTCAGTCTACCGATACTCAGAGTACGACGACTACTACCACTACCACAACGGACAGCACTCCCGCTGCAACCGAGACCACCGGTCCCGATGCTCGCGGCATGCAGGATGGCAAATTCGTTGAGACCAGACACATTACGGTTGAGCTGTATGACCGTAACGTAGACGGTGGTACCGAAGCAGGCAACAATGCCTGGACACAGTGGATCCAGCAGCAGATGCTGGAGCGTTACAATGTTGAAGTTGAGTTTGTTACCGTATCCCGTTGGCAGGAGTCAGACGATATCAACAACCTGTTGGCATCCCAGACCGCACCCGACATCTGCTACACCTACAACTACGGCGCAATCCAGACCTATGCAAACATGGGTGGTGTAATTGACCTGGCTCCCCTTCTTGAGGAGAACAAGGATCTGGTTCCCAGCATGTTTGACTGGCTGGGTGACGAGCTGGTTTACCAGGATCTGGATCCTTCCGCAGGTACCCTTTGGGCTATCGAAGGTAAGAGAAATGAGATCTGCCGTATCAACACTTTCGTAAGAAAAGACTGGCTGGATACTCTTGGTCTGAAAGAGCCCACCAACAAGGCTGAGTTCGAAGAAATGCTGGTTGCTTTCAGAGACAACGCTGATACTCTGCTTGGCGCAGATGCTTCCAAGATGGTTCCCCTTTCCATTTCCTACGATGTAGGTTGGAGAGCAGCTACTCTGATCGAGTCCTTCATGGATCCTAACATCACCGACAAAGAGTACTATGTAAACGGTTATGATGACAGAAAGTTCACCGAGAACGGCACCAAAGAAGCTATCAGACTGCTGAACAAGTGGTACAACGATGGCCTGATCTGGAAAGATTTCGCAGAGCACAGCGGCGGCGATGACACCACTGAGGATGACATGATCAAAGCCGGTTTCGTTGGCGCATTCATCCACAACTATGACTATCCTTTCAGAAATGGTAAAGACTCCATCAACGCTACTCTGGCAGCTCAGTACGGCGACAACGCTAAGTTCGTTGCTATCAACTGCTTCGAGGATAAGAATGGTGGATACACCAAGTACAGCTACTCCAACAGCGGAGACCGTAAGGTATTCTTCCCTGCAACCAACGATGAGCCCATCGCTTCTCTTTGCTACCTTGAGTTCATGTCTCAGCCTGAGACCGTTGAATTCCTGCAGATCGGTGAAGAAGGCGTTATCCACACCGTTGATGCAGCTACCGGCGCTATCGTTATTCAGGCTCCCGACGATGCACATCATGACTGGTATCAGAACTCCGGTAAGAACATCGATATGACCATTAACTGTAACGGTCTGAGACTGTCCGATCCCGATCTGACCACTCTGTCTCTGGCATTCTCTTACTCCGATGTTGATCCTGAGGATGTTAAGAACGCTATCAAGGCAGCTTCTCTGGATGCAAAGGTTCCCGGCTCTCCTTCCGTTGGCGATATCGCAGCAGAGACCGAGGGTACCGACCTTGCAGGTAAGAGAGATCAGACTTACGATAAAGCAGTTGTTGCTTCCGTAGCTGATTTCGATGCTGTTTGGGATCAGGGTATGAAGGAATATCTGGAAGCAGGCGGACAGGCTATCATGGACGAGAGACAGGCAGCTTGGGAAGCTACCTACTCCGGCGATATGCTCCCCTAATCCGGATTTATCCGAACAAACAAATATGAAGATGTAAAAAGAAGGCTGTCACAGCATCGCTGTGGCAGTCTTTTTTTAGTGCCTCGAATTTTGAAAAACTTTTTCTATCCTAATAATATAGGGGTATTTTTTCAGGTGCTCAAAAAAGATTCAAAATTATTTGGAAAGGGGTGAAAGATTTTGATGAAAGACGGGTATAAGGTTATGTACGAAGATTGGTTTCAAATTTTTAAAAATCTCAAAAAGAAAAAAGGAAATCCGATCCCGGTGCAGAATAATGTAATTGTGGCCCCAAAATCTGGGTGAGTAACCAATCATTTTATTCTTAGTATTCATTAATTAATTCATTGATCAAACTTTCATATTTCAAAACTGAATAGTAGTAAAGTAAGTAAATTCCAAAAACAAGTTTCAAAGAAGGTATACCTAATTTCATATGATGCGATCACTGTAGCCCGGCAGGACCTATGGTTTCTGTCACGACCCTTTTTGCGCATTTACGGAGGAAGTATTATGAAGAAGATGAATGCTTTAAAAGATGACAGCCGGAGAGCAAATGAAATTATGCAGGAATTAAAGAGCGGGTGCTTCACGCACTTTGATGAGCTGTACCTGTTTAGCAAGGACAAAATTGAAACACTTGCGAGGTTAAAGGGGTTCTCGTTTACGGACCCTATGTACGGCCTTGATGACCTTGGGGATGAGGTCATGGAAAAGGTGTTTCATTCCCGTAACATTTTTGACGCATCCAAGGCATCCTACGGGACATGGCTGGAAACGATTGCGACAAATAAATACAGAAATATGTACAAGAAGATGATGAAAAAATCGATGGGAGAGATAGAGAAAACCATGGGCTCCGAAAACGAGGTCGATACCTTTGACCTTATTCCCGGGCATAGGTCTGCCGAAAACGAGTACCTGTACGAGGAAGCCCAGTACGCGTATGAAGAAGCTGTTGAAAAACTATACACGCATTTTGACAGCCTGCCCGAAAACCAGAAAACGGTTGCGAAATTATGCCTGGTGGGAGGGGAAAAGCCGGGTAAGCTCGCAAAATCCATGGGGGTCGATGCCCAAAATGTGTACAACTGGGTAAATAGGGTAAAAAAATACCTCCGCAACTGCGCGGAGCAGGAGGGCCTCAATGAGGTTCTCCTGGAGCAGGACGACCTGGAAATTGCGGCATAATACTCATCGCCTTTGGGAAAGGAGCAAAATGATATTTAATAAATGAAAAAATACATTATCAAAGTTAATGATACTGAATACCATTCATATAAGGAATTATGTACCGATTTGGATATTGATTATAGAGTGTTTATGAAAGTAAAACATGATAATCCGGAAATATTGTTAGCGCCGGGCAGAAATCGCCATTCAGAGACGGAGAGAAAAAGCCAATCTGAGGCGATTTAAAAAAGCCAATGCACCAGCCAAACCTTTCTTTTAGCTTTCTTTTTTGATCAATGACGTACTCTCACCTGCCGTAAGGGCTATTGTTTTCCGGTTTCTTCCACGGTAACTGTTGCCCT